>DAINBS010000303.1:0-3946 GCA_036732805.1 Gemmatimonadales bacterium
CGCACTGAAGTGCGGGCTCGGCCAAGCAACCAGACCCTGAAGGGTGATCGCCCGTCGGCGAGCGTCACGACGCCAGGAAACGGTTGGTCGCATTCAGCACGGCCCGCGCCGCCGCCCTGACAGGGTCGCTGGTCGCGTCGGAGACGCCGAGCAGCGAGCGGTGGTCCGAGCCGCGTGAGGCGGCGAGGGTCACCAGGACGGTCTTGTGCGTGAGCGATCGCAGGAGCTGGATGCTCACGACCCGCACCTTGACTCCCTCAGTGGTGAACGCGTCCGACAGGGCGTCGGACGTCGCGCGCGCGACGGCCCGCAGCTGGTCCTGCTCGTCGATCGGCCCGGGCGCGGTGGCGGTGATGGCCCCGGCCCCGTGGAGCGCGAGTTCCACCGGCCTCACAGCTCTGGTCGGTGAGTGGCCGGACTTCGGCGCGCACGAATCGGACGAGGCGCTGGGTATGACCGATCACGTTGTCCAACCCCTCCCGGGCGTCTCAGCCGTAAGCTCTCCAAGCGGACGCGCGGAATCTACCGCGCGAGACCGACGACCTTCCCGTCCAGCCCCCATGCCGGATCGATCGCCAGCCCCAGGTGGGCCAGCGCGGTCACCGCCACGTCGACGATCTGCGGCGGCTCCGCCGGCGGGGCGGCGAGCGCCGCCGGCCCGGCGGCCAGATAGAAGATGGTGCGTTCCTCCACCGACTCCCCGCCATGCCCGCCGTCCACCGTCCGCCCGTGGTCGGTCGCGACCAGGATGAGCCAGCGCTCCCGCGCATAGCCCGGTCGACTGCGCAGCGCCGCCAGCAGCTGTCCCACGTGCCGGTCGGCCAGCGCGATCGCGGCGCGGTACTCGGCGCCGATGGATTCCGCCTCGTGGCTCGTCTCGTCGGGGTTCCCCAGGTAGACGAACGCCGCATCGACGTCTTCCTGCCGGAGATACGCCGCCGCGATGGCGGTGGACTGCGAATCGGCCTCGGCCCAGCCGATGGCATAGCCGTCGAGCACGACCACACTGTCCGCATGCGCGATGAGGGGACCGCCGTCCTCCGGGGTGACCAGCGGCAGCCAGTCGGCCACCACGAACGTGTGGAGGTCGGGACGGAGCGATTCGATGCGCGTGAACAGGTCCGGGTACTGATCGTAGCGGTTGGTGGAGAAGTCGTTGTTCAGCACGCCATGCTTGGCCGGCCACACCCCGATCAGCATGCTCGACCAGCCGGGGCCGCTGATCGTGGGCAGGCCCGTCTGCGCCCGATCGCTGTACGCGCCCGCGGCGATGAGCGAGTCGAGGTGGGGTGTCTCGACCTCGGCCAGCACGTCCGGCCGCACGCCGTCGATCCCGATGATGAGGAGCTTCGGGAGCCGCACCGCGTCCGGTCGGGCGCAGGCGACCGAGCAGAGCAGGGCGGCGGGCAGGATGGCGCGGAGGGCCGGGCGCCGCGGGGTGAGGTTGGGCGTCGACATCAGGATCCCTCGGATTCGCCGGCGCGACCCGCTCGCAGCGGATGCCGCCAGCGCAGGGTGGGGAAGCGGGCGTAGTCGCGGTCGGACGTGATGAACTCGCAGCCGGACTCGATCGCCAGGGCGGCGAGCCAGGCGTCCGGCACGAGGTTCCCGCGTACGTCCGCGTCCCGGCACAGCCGGGTAAAGATGTCCCAGTGCCGGACGCGCGGCGTCACCAGGACGGCGTTCGGGTGGTGCCGGAACGCGTCCACGAACGCGAGCGCCGGGCCGGGGGGCGTGGGCGGGTGGAAGACCCGCGGGTGCGTCACGATGCGCAGGAACCCGCTCAGCACCGCGTCCGCCACCCCGTAGGCTTCGCCGGAACCTACCAGTGCGTCAAGCCACGCCTTGTAGACGGCGTGGCCGGGCGCGTCCTCGCGGAACGCGTACACCAGCACGTTCACGTCAGCGAGCTGCATCGCGCTCCATCAGCTCCAGGAGGCTCGCGGTGTCATCGAGGTCCACGCCCGGCTGCAGCCCCTGCCCCGCGAACGTCGGGAGCGGCGCCGCCGCGGTGCGCCCCGGCGCGGCGCGTCGCGTCTGCGCCTCGAGGGCCAGCAGCCCCTGGCGGAGGACGTCCGACTTGGTCGCCTCCAGCTCGGCGGCCAGCCGTTCGAGCCGTTCCCGGTCCGGCGGATCGAGGTAGACCTGCACGGGCTCCGCGACGCGGCCGCGGCGCTTTCTGCTCCGATCATGACCATGCATCATGAGTTCATGATACCGCGTGGGTCCCCGTGCAGACAAGGCCGGGCCGGCGCGTCAGCTCAGCCCGGCGAGCCGCAGGCCCGGCACGCGTCCGAACTCGGCCGTGTTGAGCGTGGCGAGGGCGAAGTCGTGCGCCAGCGCCGTGGCCGCGATGGCCAGGTCGTGCGGTCCGATGGGCTTGCCCTTGCGGGTCAGCTCGGCCCACAGCTGGGCATGGCGGCGGGCCTCGAGCAGGCCGAACGGGATGGTGGGAACCACGGCGAGCAGGCCCTCGACGAAGGCGCCACGGCGGGCCCGGCGGGCGGCATGTCCGGCGTGCTCGACGCCGTAGAGCAGTTCCGCGGCGGTGATCGCGGCGATGGCGACCCGCTCCTGGCCGAGCCGCGCGAGGAGGGCGGGCATGTCGAGGTCGTCGCGTTCCGCGGCCATCAGGATGGAGGTGTCGAGGACTACGCCCACGGGTCGCGCTCGGCCGGGAGGGCGGCGCGGGCCTTCGCGACGTCGGCGGCGAACTGGCGTGCGTCGGCGGGGTTGAGATGGGGCAGTCGCGCCCATGCGTCCGCCAGCAGCGCTGCCGCGCACACGGGTGGGCCGGCCGGGACCATGCGGGCGACCGGCACCCCGTTGCGCACGAGGGTGGCGCTCTCGCCGGTGTAGTGGACGCGGTTCACGAGGTCCGAAAAGTTGCGGGCGGCGTCGGTGACGGAGACGGTGCGGTCGGGCATGTGGTCATATTATCTGATGATCTGATAATGCAAGGCCTCCGCACTGTCATGATCGTCGTCACCGCCCTGCGGCTGCGGCGTGCAGCTTCATCCCGAGGGCATTGAGCACGCGAATCACGGTCGCGAACTCGGGGTTGCCGTGGGCCGAGAGAGCCTTGTAGAGGCTTTCCCGGCCGAGGCCGGTCCTGCGGGCGATCTCGGTCATGCCTTTCGCGCGGGCGATGTCGCCCAGGGCCGCGGTGACGACCGCGGGGTCGCCGTCCTCGAGGGCGGCATCGAGGTAGGCGGCGATGTCCGCGAGGGAGTGGAGATGTGAGGCCGCGTCCCATCGGGTCGTGCGTGTGCGTGGCATGCGCCTCCGGATCAGATCTCTCGCGCCAGCCGGCGCGCCAGGAGTATGTCGCGTTCCTGAGAACGCTTGTCGCCGCCAATCAAGAGGACCACGATCGTTTCGCCCCGGCGCGTGAAGTACACGCGGTACCCCGGTCCATGCGGGATCCGTAACTCCGAGACGCCCGCCCCCACCGAACGTGTGTCACCCGCGTTTCCGAGGGACAGTCGTCGGATACGCACCAGAATGCGTGCTCGAGCCTGGCGGTCGTGAAGCCGGGCGAACCACCGAGCGAACGCGTCGGTCTGTCGGACTGCGAGCACCCTGAACGTATCCTATGAGATACAATTTCGCAACGGTCTCTCGTGAACTCCGAGCGGCTTTGCTCAGGATGAGCACGGGTGGGATCGTGGACATAGGCGAAAGCGCGCATCGCGGTGCGATGTCTTGCAGGGGTCCGTCCGCCCTAGAACGTGATCGTTTGGGAGGTTAGCTTCGGTCAGGCGGGTAGCCGGACAGGCGGACAGCAGCAGGTCGAACGGAGAAGGACCGGAGTGTGTAACGCGGTGCGAAGCGTGATGGCGGCAAGGGACTGCTGACCGCCTGACCGCCCGACCGCCTCTTCGACTGAGAACGGGACGTAGCGCAGCCCGGTAGCGCACCTGAATGGGGTTCAGGGGGTCGCGGG
>DAINBS010000304.1:0-3943 GCA_036732805.1 Gemmatimonadales bacterium
CATCGCGACCGCCCTGCGGGTGCCGGAGCGCCTGGTGGGCATGCACTTCTTCTCGCCCGTCGAGAAGATGCCGCTGCTCGAAGTGATCGTGACGGGGGGTACGGCCCCGTGGGTCACCGCGACCGCGGTGGCGTTCGGGCGGCGGATGGGCAAGACGGTGGTGGTCGTGCGGGACGCGCCAGGCTTTTGGGTCAACCGCATCCTGGCGCCCTACCTGAACGAGGCGGGGCGGCTGGTGATGGAGGGGGCCGACATCGGCCACGTGGACCGCGCGATGAAGGCCTACGGCTTCCCGGTCGGGCCGATCACGCTGCTGGATGAGGTGGGTCTGGACGTGGGCCTCAAGGCGTCGAGCGTGCTGCACGAGGCGTTCGGCGAGCGGATGGAACCTGTCCGGGGCCTCGACGCCCTCGTGCAGGCGGGACGGCTCGGGCGGAAGAGCGGCCGCGGGTTCTACCGGTACGAGCATGGGCGGCGTCGGGGCGTGGACGAGTCGGTGCGCGCCCTCATCGGCGCGGCCACCGCCGCGGCGCCCGTTCGCGGCGTCGAAGACCGCCTCGTCTACGCGATGCTGAACGAGGCCGCCCGCGCTCTCGATGAGGGAGTGGTGCGGGGGGCCAGGGACGGCGACATCGCCGCCATCTTCGGAATCGGATTCCCGCCGTTCCGCGGCGGTCCGCTGCGCACCCTGGATCGGATCGGCGCGGTCCGCGCGGTCGAGACGCTGCGGCGGCTCGAGCAAGCGCACGGACCCCGCTTCGCGCCCGCTCCCGTGCTGGTTCGGCACGCCGAGCGCGGCACAGGCTTCTACTCAACCGAAAACTGACATCATGTTTCGCAATACGTTCCTCTGGCTCAGCGAACGACGGGGCCTGTTCGAGTTCATCAAGCGGAACGGCATGGCCCGGCGGTTCGCCTCCCGATGGGTGGCGGGCGAGACCCTGGACTCCGCGATCGCGGCGACGCAGGAGCTGAACGCCCGCGACATCACGGTGGCCCTGGACCTGCTCGGCGAGAGCGTGACCAACCGGGCCGAAGCCGAACGCGCGCGCGACGCGGCGATCGAGATCCTCGACCGGATCCAGTCCATGGGCGTCCGGGCCAATCTCTCGGTCAAGCTCACCCAGCTGGGGCTCGATCTCGGACAGGACGTGGTGATCGACAACGCCCGGCGGATCCTCGAGCGGGCCGAGCGCCACGGGATCTTCGTGCGGGTGGACATGGAGGCGTCGGGGTACGTCCAGCGCACGCTGGACCTGTTCTACCAGACCCTGCACCCCGCCTTCGGCGATCGCGTGGGCGTCGTGATCCAGACCATGCTCCGGCGGAGCGAAAAGGACATCGACGACCTGCTCGCCGCGGGTGCCCGCGTGCGGCTCGTGAAGGGGGCGTACAAGGAGCCCGAGTCGGTGGCGTTCCCGGACAAGCGGGATGTGGACGCAGCCTTCACCCGGAGCGCCCTCAAGATGGTCGAGCGGGGCAACTACCCGGCCTTCGGGACGCACGACGAACGACTCGTGCGGCAGGTGACGGACCACGCGCGGGCCAAGGCGATCCCGGCCGAGCGGTTCGAGTTCCAGATGCTCTACGGCATTCGCCGGGACCTGCAGGACAGCCTGCGGCGAGAAGGGTACAACGTCCGCGTGTACGTTCCGTTCGGGACCGAGTGGTATCCCTACCTGATGCGCCGCATGGCGGAACGCCCGGCGAACCTGTGGTTCATCGTGGGCAACCTGATGCGGGAGACCACGGGCCGGCGTACATGACCCCGGATGACGCGACGCTGGGGGGCTACCAGCGGCTCCACCAGCGCCCCCCCGCGTTCGGCGGGTCCGACGGCCGCGCCTACTCGGTGGGCATCCTGGTGGATGACACGCCGGACGGTGCCGGCCGCTTCGGGGCGGGCATCCTGTTCGTTCGCTGGTCGCCCTCGGGCGACGCGCCGGACGGTCACGTGGAGACCGACTGGCTGGTGTTCGGCGCCACTCCGGGGGAGGCGAAGCAAGCCGTGCAGGCGATGACGCTCCAGGAGATCAAGGACCACCTCGACCGCGTGGTCCGTGCGCGGCAGCAGGAGCCCGACTGGTAGCGGAGACGGTCGGGGTCGTCCTTTCCCGCGCCGGCGGGCGGTATCGCGTCTGGGTGGACGGACTCGCGTGCGAGGCCGTGCTGCGGGGACGCATGAAGCAGCGCGACCGCCACACGGTGTTGGTGGGCGACCGGGTACGGCTGGTAACGGGTGAGGGTGAGTCCACGGCCATCGAGGCCGTCCTGCCGCGCGGGTCGCTCCTCCAGCGGCGGAGCCCGGGCCGGGTGCGGGGGGCGCGGCCGGTCGCGGCGAACCTCGATCAGGTCGTGGTCGTGGGAGCGGCGCGCATGCCGGACTGGGATCCGCACCTGATCGATCGTTTCATCGCCGTCGCGGAGGCCAATCGGCTTCCCGTCCGGGTCGTGATCAACAAGGCCGACCTGGACCCCGACGCGGCGGCACACGGCCGGCCGTACGAGCGCGCCGGCTACGAGGTCCTGATCACCTGCGCGGCGGACGGGATCGGACTCGAGCGTCTTCGCGGGTTCCTGGAGCATCGCGTGTCGTTGCTCACCGGACCGACGGGGGTGGGCAAGTCGAGCCTGCTGAACGCCCTGTCGCCCGGACTGCGGCTGCGCACCGCCGAGGTGAGCCGCCGGGGTCACGCGGGCCGCCATACCACGGTCGCCTCGGAAATGCACCCGTTCGGGCAGGACGGATTCGTGGTGGATACGCCGGGCCTGCGGGACATCGGGTTGTGGGGGCTGAGCGCGCAGGAGGTATCGCTCGCCTTCCCCGACATCGGGCGGGTGGCGGAGGGCTGCCGGTTCGACGACTGTCGGCACGGCAACGAGCCCGGATGCGCGGTGCTGGACGCGGTGGAATCCGGCGTGCTGTCGGCGTCCCGCCACGGGTCGTTCCGGACGATGCTGGCCGAGGCGGGGGTTGCCTCGCGGCCGTGGGCCTGACCGCGGGGAGTAGCGGACTCCCGTCCGAACGCGCAATCTCAGGGACCCGATTCAACGTACGAAGGCGGCATGGGCACCAACGGACTCCCTTCACTCTTCAGCAGAATCCAGGCGGAACGTCACCGGGCAACGGCGGTGCTGGGCGATCTGATCGCGCCGCCCTACGATGTCGTGTCGGAAGCCGCCCGGGGGACGTATGCCGCCCGGAGCCCGCACAATATCGTCCACCTGACGCTGCCGGTGGGCCGCGACCCGTACGGGGCGGCGGGGAAGCTGCTGCGGGAGTGGCGCGCGGCGGGAATCCTCGAGCGGGACGCTGACCCCATGCTCTACGTTCTGCAGCAGGAGTTCTTCACTCCCGACGGTCGGCCTCACATGCGCACGGGGGTGATCGGCGGCCTGAGCGCGGAAGGGTACGTCTTCGGGCGGGTGCGCCCGCACGAGCGGACGCACCCGGGCCCAAAGGAGGACCGCCTGGCACTCGGCCGCGCCGCCGAGGCGGCCCTCGAGCCGATCTTCGTGCTCGCCCGGGACGAGCGCGGCCACCTGCGCCGCCGGCTCGACGGCGTGACGCGCCATGAGCCCACCGAAACGGCCGAACTGGACGGCGTTGCCATCGGACTCTGGCGGATCGGCGGTGCGCAGGCCACCGAGGTCGCGCGTGCGGTGGGTGACGGGCCGCTGTACATCGCCGACGGCCATCATCGGTACGAAACGGCAACGGCGTTGCGGGACGAGGCAGCCGGCGCCGCCCGCATCCCCGCGCTCGTCGTGCCGCTTGGCGATCCGGGGCTGGTGGTGCTCCCGACGCATCGAGTGGTCTGGGGAGCCCCCATTCCGGTCGAGCAGGTGGTCGGGGGGTGGGCGGACCGGTTCGTCGTCGAGGAGCGGGAGCCGGAGCTGGACATCCAGGGGCTGCTGGACGGGTGCGGGCCGCATCCCGCCG
>DAINBS010000305.1:0-3925 GCA_036732805.1 Gemmatimonadales bacterium
CGCCGGCTGCTCGAGCACCGCCCGCTCGAGATCGTCGATCTTGCGGCCCTGCGCGGACAGGATCCGCGCGAACAGCGTCCGTGGCTGCACCACGCGGTAGCGTTTAGGAGTCGCCGCATCGACCAGCACCGCCGCTCCCTTCGCGACGAGACCGTCGAGGGCCTGGTAGGCGTTGGCCCGCGCAATCGAGAGCCCGCGGGCGACGGCGTACCCGCTGGATGGACCGAGGTCGAGCAACGCCTGATAGGTGTTCGACTCGGTGGGGGTGAACCCAAACGGCGTGAGATCGAGCATAGTAGTAACAAGCTACTACGCGCATCCGATCACGCAACCAGACGTGGATGCCGGACACCGCAGCGTCCGGCCCGACGGACCGGCTAGGTGTAGTCGAGCGCCCAGCCGGCGAGCTTCGCGATGAGCGCCAACCGGAACGTGACGTCGGCTTGGCGGTGCTCCTGAGTCTTTCCGTCGAACTCGAGCGGGAACATGAAGTCCGCCATCCGGGAGGGCGACTTGGGGAGAGCCCGGAGGCTCTTGGGCGACCACACCCCCCGGTCGTCCACCGAGGCGAAAAGCCAATGGAGGATGCGGACCGCAATGTCGCTCGACTGGAGCATTCCCAGGCGGACGAGCAGTTCGATCCAGTGGAGCGCGAATGGCAGGTCCTTGGGCATCCCCGAGCGATCCGCCTCGAGCGGGTTGCTGAGCAACTGGTAGACCGGCTGGATGGTCTTCCGACCGATCGCGATCACGTACTGCTTCTTGGCCGGCGCCTGTCCGAGGTAGGAGCCCAGACGCTCGACGAAGCCGGCCCGCTCCCGCTGGAGGGAGGGCATGTACGCCACGAGCGCGACCGAGAGCGTCGTTGGCGGATACGCCTCGGGATGCAGCACGTTGCGGTTGGCGCGCCGGATGACGGGCTTCTCGGCGAGTTCGCTGCGCAGGAAGTGCGAAACCTGCGAAGCGATCCTATGGGCCGCCCCGCGCACTCGCGGATCCTCGATCAGGCCGGCGTGCGCCAGCGCTGCCGCGGCACCTTCGCGGAAGCGGTCGCGCGCCCACAACACGAGCTCGGGGTTGCCCTTGGCGGCGGTCTTGTACTCGGCCAGCAGATCGGGCGACTCATCGCGGGACAGAAGCCGGAACAGGAACCTGTCCGCCAGCCGATAGACCCGGTCTTCGTGCGGCACTCCCAGCTCGAGCAGTCGCCGATACTGGGCGACCGTGCCGACGTCCTTGTAGCCCAGGGTCTTGTTTGCGGCGAGCCCGAGCACGTTGTCGCCCCAGAGGCCCGTCTTCCGCTGCTTCTTCAGGACGTGCTGGACCTGCTTGGACTCCATGACGGCGGTCTGAAGCGCCGCGTAGTCCTCCGGAGTCGCCGCGCCGGGGGGGAGTATCTCCTTGAGGGTCCGCCACTTAATCGACGGCGTGGCGTTCGCGCGGAGCCAACTGACAGGAACCCGATGGGAGGTGGGCAGATCCGGCATCGTTGCCTGCGGTAAGGTCGGGGTGGGTGCAAGAACGCGGGAAAATAGTCCCTTTGCCACGACGGAGCCAGAGGTGACAGGGGAACTACGGGCAGCGGACCACAGTGTAGACGCCGGGGCGGCCGCGAAGCCCCTCACTGGTCAGCAGGAGGTCGCCGTCGTCCAGGAAGGCCACCCCTTCCCCCTGGGGCTCGATCCGGCCAATCCGGCAGGGCGGGCCGGAAGGTGTCCACGTTTCGCCAATGTCGAAGAAGTGGAGTTCGGTGTAGGTCCGCAGCACAGCGCGCGTCCCCGACGGGTTGATGGCCGCGTCCGTGACCCAGCGTCCGGCGAAAAGCTGGGGCTTGATGGGCACCGTGTCCGGGTACACGAGGTCGAAGTCGTCTGCCCGCCACGCGTCCCTCGGGATCGTGTACCGGAGCACCGGGCCGGTTCGGCCCTTGGTGATGAGGACGAGCGACCCGTCCGGGAGTGCCGCGAGCGCTTCGGCGTCGCGCGCCCGGTCGGGGTATCGGAGCCGGAGGGCCTGGGCCACGGCAGTTGGGGTTGTCTTGTCCGTGTCGGGCCGCGGGGGTCGGGGCTCGGGGAGCGCGTACACCACCACGCGCGGCCGCCCCTCGTCGTTGTCGCCCGTGTCCGCCACGTACAGGCACGCGTGCCCGCGCCACGGACCGACGGGGCACGGTCCCAGGGTGAGCGCTTCCCAATCCACGTTCCGGGCCCCCCGCACCTCGAAGCGCGCGAGCACCGCCCCCGTGCTGTCGGTGGCGTAGAGGTAGGGCCCGTCGCCCGAGTCGTTGAGGGTCCAGATGACGCCCGGATGGGCTCGACTGACCGCCACCCCCGATGTCTCCCGGAGCCGCGAGTCGCGCAGCTCGGCGAGCCGGCGGACCTCGATCGGTCGGGTGGCGTCCTGGGCGGCGAGGGTGGGCGCCCCGGCCACGCAGGCCGCGACGAGGATTGCAGAGGCAATCGGCGCAGGCACGCGTGTATTGTAGTCAGGTCGCTTGCCCGGCCGGTGAGGCTCGGGCAGATTGCCCGTCCATGCTCGAGAGCCTGCGCTCCCGCCCCCTGACCCGCCTGCCCGACGAGGTGCGCCTCGCCGGCCGCGTCCTGTTTCTGACGGACGACGCCGCGGCGGTGGGCCGCCAGCTGGCGGGGGAAGACCTGCCGTGGCCGGCCGCCATCCCGCTGCGCGACAACATCTCGACCGACGAGATCACGCCGGCCTACATCTGCTACTACTACGATGAGACGCTCGGCGACTTCCCGTACCTGGGGCTCCGGGCGGGCGGCGAGTTCCCGATCACGCGCGGCAGCGTGCGCGCCGGCGGGTTCGTCTGTTCGGTCGCCGGCAAGCGCCGCGGCAAGGGATCGTCGCGCGAGCAGTCGCCGTATGCCGAATGGTGCGCGGGCATCAAGCTCGTGATCGCGGAGAGCATCGAGCGCATCTACCGGGAGAACTGCCAGAACCTGGGTGTGCTCACGAGCAGCGACTTCGGCCTGATCGAGCGCGTGCGGCGCGGGGAGCCAATTCCGCTCCGCGTGTTCACGGACGGCGAGGGCGAGATCACGCGCGGGATCATCGAGTTCGGGGGGCTGTTCCAGTACAACGTGGCCCGGCTCCAGGGCAAGGTGTCCGTCCCGGCGGTGACGACCGCGCCGCGTCCCATGACGCTGGCGGAGAAGATCATCGCGCGGCACTGGGTGACCGACCTCGCGAACGACCGCCTGGGCGTCCCCGCCGTGCGGCCGGGCGACGAGGGGTTCATCCGGACGGACATCCGGTTCAGCCACGAGTACGTCACCCCCATGGCGGCCATCTTCTGGCGGGACTACGTGGGCGAGCACGAGCGGGTGGTGGACCCGGCCTCGGTGTTCTTCTTCCGCGATCACCTCACGTTTCTCGATCTCGCCATGACGGACCAGCGCAAGGCGGACGGCCTGCTGGACGTGGCGCTGGAGCTCAAGAGAAAGCAGGAGGAGTTCGCGACGCAGCAGGATGTGAAGCTCTACGGCGAGCTGCCGCGGGTGGGCCTGGGCCGCCACGGCATCCCCACCGGCTCCGAGGCCATCTGCCACTCGAAGATCCTCGAAGCGCACGCGCTTCCGGGGCAGGTGATCATCGGCAGCGACTCGCACACGCCGCACGCGGGCGCCATCGGCGCGTTCGCGTTTGGCGTCGGCACGACGGCCGTGTTCAACTCGTGGTTGACCAAGGACGTGCGGATCCAGGTGCCGCCCTCGGTGTTGATCCGTGTGAACGGGCGCCGGCCGGCCGGCGTCACGGCCAAGGACTTCATGCTCCAGATCCTCCGACATCCCTATGTCAAGGACGGCCACGCGATCGGCAAGATCGTCGAGTACGCGGGCACGGCCGTCGAGGATCTGGACATCGACGAGCGGGCCACCATGACGAACATGGCGGCCGAGGTGGG
>DAINBS010000306.1:0-3906 GCA_036732805.1 Gemmatimonadales bacterium
CGACCCGGCCGTGATCGCTGAGCGGATTGGCGTGCCCGTGGTGAGCGATTTCCGGGCTCGCGACGTCGCGGCGGGAGGCCAGGGCGCGCCGCTCGTTCCCATCGCCGACACGCTCCTGTTCGCGGCGCCGGACCGGCCGCGGGTCCTGCTCAACATCGGGGGGATGGCGAATGTCACGTGGGTGCCGCCCGGTGGAGCGGTGGACCGGGTGATCGCCTTCGATACCGGCCCGGGGGTCGCGGTGGTCGATGCCGTGGTGCGGCTGGTGCGCCCGGGCCTGGTCTTCGACGCCGATGGGGGGCTCGCGCTGGCGGGCCGCGCGGATGAGGAGTTGGTGTCCGACCTGCTGGGGGCCCCGTTCTTCCTGGCGCCGCCGCCCAAGAGCACCGGCCGAGAGACGTTCGGCGACGCATTTGCGCGCGGCCTGGTGCGCGAGATTCGCGCCCGTCACCTGGAGGCCGCGGACCAGGACTGCGTGGCCACGGCGACGGCGCTCACCGTCGCGACGATCGCCGATCAGGTGCGGCGGTGGCTCCCCGCCGACGGCGCGGAGATCGTCGCGTCGGGCGGCGGCGTGCGAAACCCGGCCATCGTGGGCGGGCTGACGGCCGCGCTGGCCGGACGGCCGCTCAGCCGGTTCGACGATCTCTTCTTCGATGGTGACGCGAAGGAAGCGGTGGCGTTTGCGCTGCTCGGCTGGCTCACGCTGCGGAACCGCGCCGGCAACGTTCCGGGGGCCACCGGCGCCCGGGGCGCGCGGGTGCTGGGGCGGGTGACACCCGCCTGACCAAAGACGGACAAACCAGAGTCGGACAAGAAGAGACGGACGGGGACGGCCTCGTGAGTCCGTCTCCGTCCGTCCTTGTCGTCCGTCTGGGGTTTGTCCGCCTTCAGTTCATCACACTGAGCCCGAATCCGATGACGAGCCCCTGACGGTCCCCGCCCGGCGACCAGCTCGCGCCACCGTCGAGCCGGACCGGGCCGGCCTTGAACCCGAGTCCTCCGCCCATCGCCATGCCGGTTTCCAGATCGCTCGAGAGCCCGGCCCGGAAGGCGATCACACCAAGTGGCAGCTCCGCCCCGGCGCTCACGCGCCGGCCTTCACCCGCCACCAGGCCGGAGGCGAGCCGCACCATGGCGTCCCCGGCGAGCACGAACTTGCCCGCGCGCACCTGCGCGCCGGCCCGGAGACGCATGGGGAAGGTGCGTCCGCCTACCAGCGAATCCCGGAGGGCCGCCTGGAGCGGGTCGTTTGCGTCGAATGGGGTCTCCTCGATTTCCGAGACAACGCTATCCACGTAGGTCGTGCCCACCTGGCGGAGGATGTACTCGCGGCGCTGGTAGAACAGGGCGTCTTCATCCCAGCTCATGGTGGAAACGGCGTTCTCGACGGCGAGTCCCAGCTGCAGGCCGGACCCGAGCGCGTACGCGAATCCGAGGTCCGCGCCAAAGCCGAGCCCGTTCGTGAGGGACGAGTCGGGCTTCATGTACATCCCGTGCATGCGCACTTCGCCCACGAACGGCACGTTCTGGAGTTGCGTGCCCAGGTCCTGGAAGCCCGCGAGCATGAAGCCCTGCGTGATCTTTGCCGTGATCCCGACTCCGAGGGTCCCGACGCCGACGTGGAACGGCATGCCGTACGCGAGGGCGACCGTGCCCCCGGCCCAGCCGCGCGCGTGGGCCGAATCGGACGAATAGGGCGGATCGCCGGGACTCCGGCGCCCCGCGTTGCCGAACAGGAACAGCTCCACGAAATCGCGGCCGACGCGGGATTCGACGTCGCCCACCCCGCCCACGGCGATCCCGAAGTTGCCGATGGTGACCGCCAGCGCGGAGGCGTCCACGGTGGCCCCGAGGGTCATGGGGGCATCGTCCGGGATCTTGCCGAGGATGACGTCCTTGTCCTCGGTGGTGAGCGTATCGCCGCTGTACTTGAGCACGTCGCTCAGGTCGAAGGCGTTGCTCCAGGTCTGCGCGCTCGCCTGCACGACGTTCACGGAATACGACGGCCGGCCGGGCATCCCCAGCAGGGCCGGGTTCCAGGCGATCGCCTCATAGCCCCGTGCGGCGGCCGTGAAGCTGTTGGCCATCCCGAGGGACCGGGCCGTGATGCGGGGCAGCTGGGCGTGGAGCGCGGCCGGGGCCGCGAGCCCGAGCGCGGCGAACAGGATGCGTCGCGTCATGGGGCGCCTCACCGGGTGACCTGGAAGTTGACCAGGAGATTGACGTTGATGTCGACCTCGTCGGTCGGCCCCACGGCCGTGCCGCCCGGAGCGCCCCGGACGGTGCCGCGGACCTGATAGTAGAGGGCGATCGCGTTGCGCACGAGCTCGGGGTCCACCGTGACGGCCGTGGTGTCCGTGCCCTGGGCCACGGGAATCGTGATGATCGCCGACTGCCCCGCCACGAACAGCCGGGCGGGATCCCGGGCGATCGACACCTCGATGGTGCCCGTGACGTCGAGTGTGGTGGTGGTGATGACCTCGGCGGCGAGCGCGTTGAGGTCGTCACCCAGCATCGTCTCGGGCAGGCCGGTGATGTCCTGGCTCTCCACGGACGTCGTGAAGGGCACATCCACGTTCGGGATCACACCCCCCACGGCGTAGTCGCCCAGCTCGAGGTCCGGAAAATCGAGGGGAAAGAAGAAATCCGCGTTCCAGACGGGCTCGGACAGATCGCAGGCCGCGAGCAACGGGAGCGCGAGCAGCCCGGCACGCAGGAGGGTTCGCATGGGTGTTCCTTCGGAAGAGCGGTCTATGGAGCCGAAGCTACATTCAGGTCCCGGAGCAGTGCGGTGACATAGGGCACCGGGACCGCGTACACGATCCGGCCGTTGGAGCCGGGCTCCCCACCGTACAGGACCCCGAGCAGGGCGCCGGACGCGTCGAAGATCGGGCTACCGCTCGCCCCGGGCGCCCCGTACCCATCGATCTGGAGCAGGTCGCGGAGGGCCTTGCTGACGGTTCCCGCCGTGAGGGTCGTCCGCACGAGATTCTGTTCGCCCTGCGAGCGCATCGGCAGGTCGGCGCCGAGCGGGAAGCCGATCACGGCCACCGGGTCCCCGGGGCGCGTTTCCACGCGCGCGGGGAGGGGGACGGTCGGAACGCGGCCCACGATGCCCTCGACCCGCAGCGCGGCCAGGTCCGCGTCGTTGCTTCGCGCGAGGGCGGTGGCCCGCCACACCTGCGAGGAATTGCTGAATTGCACGGCCAGGCGGCGGGAGCGGCGCCTGCCGTCGGCTCCGAACAGGACATGGCGGTTCGTGATCATGACGCCATCGGAGGTGACCGCGAAGGCGGTCCCCGTCTCGACCGCGCCGTCCTCGAACTCGACCCAGATCATGGCCACCGCGGCGTTCCGCGCCCGGTAGATGGCCTGGAAGTCCACCCGGGCCGCGGCCTGCTGGAGCGTCATGGCCTGAGTGGCGCTCGCCAGCTCGCGCCGCAGACGACTCACTTCCCTGGTGGAGCCCGTCGCCTCGGCGCTCGCGAGGTCACTCTGGAGTGTCTGCACGTGTCCCTGCGACTGCCGCAGCGCGGTCGCGAGGCCTTCCATCTCGCCCCGCAGGCTCGTGATGGATGCGTTGGACGCCGCGATGATGCTGTCGATCCGGGCCTGGAACTCCGCCCGCTCGCGCTCCCGCTCGGCGGTCTGCTGTCGCCGCTCGAAGAGCCAGTAGCCGCCTCCCCCGGCGATCACAAGGACGAGCACCCCCGCCAGGATGCGCAGGCTGCGCGTCTGTCGCCCGACCTCGATCCGGATCCGCTGCGTCGTGCTGGGAGCCCGGGACGGCGGCGCCGGTCGCGCCGGGGGTGGGGGCGCTTCGGGGGCGAGATGGCCCACCCCCTCGGTGCGGCGCAGCGCCCCCGCGTCCGTGCGAGGCGCGGCCGCGAGGGACTCGGGCTT
>DAINBS010000307.1:0-3903 GCA_036732805.1 Gemmatimonadales bacterium
GACTTCCGCGCCGCCTTCTTGACGGGTCGTCCCGACGGCTTGGGCATGGGCATCACCTGGTGGCGCTGGGGAGGACAAGATGACGGCGCCGCCACACACGGGCAAGACCGCCCGGGTCACCCGATGGCTCGCGGCGGCTGGCGAATCTCCTGGTGTGAAGGACAGTCGTGTCCTCAGCCGGCATTCCGCGCCAGGTAGAGTCCCCGGCCCGTGAGCCCATCGGGATCGTACTGGACGTCGCTGAAGCCCGTGCGGGCGAACGCCTGGGTCATCTCCTCCCGCGTGAACAGCCCCAGGGCGTGGTGCTCGACACGATGCTCGATGCCGTCGGGCCCGCCAATGAGGTAGTGGAACAGGAGCTTCGAGACGTGCCCCTCGACCGTGGAGTGGCTCATGCGGACCACGTGGCGCCCGCCCGCGTCGGCCGAGTGGACGTGCACCTTGCCGGGACTCCACGCGTCCGGCGTGAACCACGGCTCGACCACCGCCAACCCCTGCGGCGCGAGATGCTCGCGGAAGCACGCGAGCGCCCGCTCGACCCGCTCGATCTCGCACAGATACCCGATGGAGCTGAACAGGCAGAGCACCACGTCGAACCGGGCGCCCAGATGGAAGGCGACCATGTCGCCCTGGGTGAACCGGCACGCCGGCGCCTTGGCGCGCGCCAGCTCCACGAACGCGGGCTCGATGTCGAGGCCGTGGACGGTGTAACCGTGATCGCGTTGGAGATGCCGCGCGTGCTCCCCGGTGCCGCAAGCCACGTCGAGCACGGTCCTGGCGTTCGGCGCGTGCCGCTGGACCAACGCCGCGATCGTGCGGGTTTCGACGACGTAGTCCTTGAACGCGCCGTAGATCAGGTCGTAGAACTCCGGTGCCTGCGAGAACATCGGGTCACTCTCACCTTGCGTCCCCGGACAGACGCGCCGGTTGGCGAAGGTCCTGTGCTGGTGGCTCTCGGCGTGGTTCGCGCGGCGCCCGCCCCGGCGACCAAACGTCAGCGCTATGTGCGCCGCGAAGACGATCGTGAGCAGCTCAGACCAGTTCTACCAGCCCTCGTCCGCCGTGGGACCGTAGATCGGCGGCACCGGGACGTCGTTCAGGCGCAGGTACACGCTGAGCTGGCCCCGATGGTGGACCAGGTGGCTGATGTGCATGCGCACGACCGTGCCCCGCGCCGCCGCCATCAGCACCCGTTCTCCGTGCTTGAGCGACCAGGTCTCGGCGTAGTCCGCGTCTCGGGACGCCTGCAGCGCGTCGCGTGCCGCGCGGACGTTCTTGTCGAACTCCTCGAGCAGCGTCTCGGTGGTCTCGAAGCTGTAGCGCGGCGCGGTGGCGAGATCGAGTGTGGTCTCGCGCAGCGTGTTCGCGATCCAGCCGGGCATCCACGCGACGAGCTGGGCGAGGTGACCCAGCGCGAAGGACTTGGGATGGGGCTTCCAGGGGCCCTTCTCGGTCGGGACGCGCTCGAGCAGCCGGCGCGTGGTGGCCATTTCCTGGTCGAACTCGGGCAGCAGCGCGTCGGCGATGGTCATGGCGGCTCGCGATCGAGGGTGGGATTCAGTGGTTCGGGGTCACGGAGCCCGGGGAGCACGCTGGTCCCGCCCGCCCTGGTGCAGGATCAGCCCGTCCACCTTGCCGTCGGCGCCGCGGGTGAACGTGATCTGCGCGTCCACCACCTTGAGAAAGAACTCGTCCGGCGCGCTGGCCCACACCGGGAACGCGGGCTGTCCCGTGGCCTGCAGCATCAACTGATCGCCCTCGCGCGTCACCGTGATCACGAACGCCGGCGTCAGCGGATAGCTGCCGACGTAGTCGTCGAGGGCGGCGGCCGGCAGCGCGATCGCCGTGCGCACGATGGCGAGCGGCCGCGCGGGATCGAGCAGATGGAGCCCGATGTCGTCGATGTTCTCGGTCGAGTTCGTGAGCACCACGACGCCCACGCGGCGGGCCGGGTCGTAGCCCGCCCAGCTGTGGTAGCCCCCGGTGCCGCCGTTGTGCCACACGATGCGCGGGCCGCCCGGGGCCTCGCGCACGTGCCAGCCCAGTCCGATGCGCATGATGCCGCTCGGTCCCGCGTCGAACCGCGGCTCGGTCGCCAGCCGGAACGCGGAATCGAGCGGCGTGCGGCGCAGGCCCATCGCGGACGCGAGGAACGTGGTCATGTCCTCGGCGGTTGACCGAATGGCGCCGGCGCCGGCGAAGGCGTCGAGGTCCCAGTTGGCCGCCGCGCGGCCGCCGGCGGAGCCTCGGGCGAGGTGCTCCCGTGCCGCGTCAGTGAGCGTGATCATCGTGCTCGTCATGCCCAGCGGGGCCAGGACGCGCTGGCGTACGAGGTCTTCGTAGGTGGTGCCCGCGCGGCGCGAGAGCGCCAGGCCGAGCAGGCCTACGCCGAGGTTCGAGTACTCGTACGCCGCGCCCGGGGCCCGCGTCAGGGTGTAGGAGTTCAGGAACGCGTAGAGCCGATCCGCGTCATAGTCGGCGTAGGGGTTTTCGGGATCGGCCGGCGCGAAGTTGGCCGGCATGCGCGGCAGCCCCGACCGCTGGGCCGAAAGGAGGCGCAGGGTGATGGGGAGCGAGTCCGTGCCGGGGACGCGCACCGAGTCGGGCAGGTAGCGCGCGACCGGGTCGTCGAGCGCCACCTCGCCCTTCACCGCCATGTCGGCCAGGAGGACGCCCGTGAAGGCCTTCGTGATGGACCCGATTTCGTAGACGGTGTGCTCGTCCACCGGAGCGCCACCTTCCACCGCGGTCTTCCCATAGGCGAAGTAACGGGCGCCGCTCGAGTCCACCACGCCCACCACGATGCTCGGTGCCCAGCCCCCATCCACCCGCGCGCGGACGTGGGCACGCACCGAGTCGGGGATCCCGGCCGGCTGCTGGCCGGCAAGGGGTGCGGCGGCGCAGACGCCAGCGACCGCGACGATCGCCGCAAGCGCGCGCGAGGGCCAACGCAGGGAAGGGCGCATGCTCGTCACTTTCTGTAGACGTCGGTGTTGAGGTACTTGAGGCCGGAGTCCACCATCAGCGTGACCACGCCGGCGCCCGGCCCGAGCCGCTTTGCCACCTCGATCGCGGCGACCACGTTGGCCCCGGACGACGTGCCCGCGAACAGGGCTTCCTCCCGTGCGAGCCGCCGCGCCATGTCTTTCGCCGCTTCCGTCGGCACCGGGACGATGTCGCCCACGAGCGTCGGGTCCCACAGCGGGGGCGTGAAGCCGATGCCCACGCCCTCGATCTTGTGCGGACCCGGCGGATTCCCCAGCAGCACCGACGACTCGGCGGGCTCGACGGCGACGATCCTGACACCTGGCGTGTGCCGCTTGAGCACGGTGGCCACCCCGCGCAGCGACGCCGCCGTCCCCACGCAGTGGACGAAGGCGTCAACGCCACCGTTCGTCTGCCGCCAGATCTCCTCGCCCAGGGGGTGGTACCCGGCAATGCTGTCGTGGTTGTTGAGCTGGTCGGTCCAGCAGGTGTGCGGCTCCCGGGCCAGCGCGCGGGCGACCTCGATCATGTCCAGGATCAGCTTCTTCGTCGTGCGGCCGCCCTCGCTCGGCACGAGCGTGAGCTCAGCGCCGAGTGCCGCCATCTGGTCCCGCTTCTCGGGACTGAACGCGTCGGACGTCACGATCCGGATGCGGTAGCCCCTGGCGGCGCAGACCAGCGCGAGGGAGGCGCCGGTGCTGCCGCCGGTGTACTCGACCACGGTGCCGCCGGGCTCGAGCCGCCCGTCCTGCTCGGCGCGGGCGATCACCGTCTGTGCCATCCGGTCCTTCATGCTGCCCGTGGGGTTCTCCCACTCGAGCTTCACGAACACGTCCGCGCAGCCGGGTGGGACCACCTTGCGAAGCCGGACCATCGAGGTGTTGCCGATCGCGCTGAGAATGTCCACGTGGATCGTTC
>DAINBS010000308.1:0-3895 GCA_036732805.1 Gemmatimonadales bacterium
GTGCCCGGGAGATAGCCGCGCGGTCACGAGCAATCCGAGCGCGGTCAGGGCGTCGAGCGCCGTGGCCGGCACGTGCTGCCGCACCACGGGCCACTCCACCATCTCGGCGTCCATGAAGATCCGGATGAGCAGGTCCAGGCCGTCGTTCAGGGCGGCCGCCTGCGTTCGTCCCTCGCGCAGGCTCCGGAACTCGTAGACTGTGGGGGTGCCGACGCGCTCGACAACCTTGGGTGCCGTGAAGTCGGCCGCGAGCAGGTACGCGCGCACCGCGCGGAACTGCTCCGGGGTTCCCAGGTGAATAGGGATCATTGGAGGGGCCCTGGCCCGGCTGCGCGCAGCGCCCGCCGGGCGTCGAGGGATCGGGATGCCACGCCGGTATTAACGCCGCCCACGGTTCCGGTGTCAAGCGCGGCCGCGGCCCCGCGAAACGCGATTCCCCTCGCGACACGAAGCGGTCACGACTAGCTTTGGCTGCAATGCGACATCTGCAGCCGGTCCTCTGGACCAAAGGCGTGCTTCTCACGCCCCAGCATCTCCAGGCGCAGGACCGGTTCCTGGAAGATGTCATCCAGTTCCAGCTCTCGAGCCTGACCTACGCTCCTTGGGGGTTCCACCGCCTGGTCGTGGATCGCGAGGCGTTGGCAGGCGGGGCGGTCGGCCTCTCGAGCGCGGCCGGGATATTCCCTGACGGCCTGCTGTTCGACATGCCGGAGGCCGATCCGCTTCCGCCGCCCAAGCCGCTCGAGGCGCTCTGGCCGCCGGATCAGTCGTCGCTCGATGTCTACCTGGCCATCCCGGAGTACCGGTACGGGGGCGTCAACGTGGCGGAGGCGCGGCAGGATCGGGACGCGCGCTATGTCGCACAGGTCCTGATGCGGCGAGACGAGAATACCGGGCTCGCCGAGCGCCCCGTGCTGGTCGGGCAGCACAACTTCCGCCTGCTCGCCGAAGGGGAATCGTTGAGCGGCCTGACGGCCATGCGGGTGGCCCGGGTACTGCGTGCGCCCAGCGGCGAGTTCACCCTCGATCCGCGGTTCGCCCCGCCCGTGATCGACATCCGGGCGAGTGACTTCCTCATGGCCATCGCCCGGCGGCTGGTGGAGATCATGTCGGCCAAGAGCACGCTGTTCGCCGGGAAGCGGCGCCAGCGCAACCAGACGCTGGCCGAGTTCGGCATCGCGGACGTGGCCAGCTTCTGGCTGCTCTACACGGTCAACACCCACCTCCCGGTGATCCGCCACCTGATGGAGACGCGGGGCGGTCACCCGGCCGAGCTGTTCGCCGCGTTGCTCGAACTGGCCGGCGCGCTCACCACGTTTTCCACCGACCTCCATCCGCGCGATCTGCCGGGGTACGACCACGCGGACCTGTCGGCCTGTGTCGGGGAGCTGGATGAGAAGGTGCGCTACCTGCTCGAGACCGTGGTCCCGGCCAACTACGCTTCCCTGCCGCTCAAGCTGACGGCGCCGTCGGTCTATGCCACGGCCATCGACCAGGACCGCTACCTGGGGGCCGGCGAGTGGTTCCTGGCGGTCAACGCCGAGATGCGCCAGGACGAGCTGGCCCGCCGCATCCCGCAGCTGGTGAAGGTGAGCTCGTCGGACCGCGTCGGCCAGCTCATCAAGCAGGCCCTGCCGGGCTTGGAGTTGCGGCACGAGGCGAGCCCCCCGAGCGCGGTCCCGGTCAAGCTGGGATATCAGTACTTCCGGCTCACGCGGAGCGGACCGGACTGGGACGGCGTGTCGCGCGGGCGTAACCTGGCGGCGTATGTCCCGGCGGACTTCCCGAACCCGCAGTTGGAATTGGTGGTTGTCCTGCCGACCGAATAGGCCGATCGGTGCTGTCCCGACCGACGTGATTCCCTACGTCAGCACCACGAACAGGACGAGCAGTACGGCGGCAAGCCCCATGGCGGCGAGTGCGATGACGAGCACCGTCGTCCGCGAGTCGCGTTCGGCCGGCTCCTCGTCGGCCACCGGTTCAACGGGGCGCGGCGGAGGAGCGGGAGCAGGAGCGGGCCGCGGCGCTCCGGATTGGGGCGCGATGATCTGCGTGAAGGACCCGGGCGCTGCGGTAGGGGGAGCGCCCCCCGCCGGGGGCGTGCTAGGCAACCCGGCCATGAGGCGGGTGAATTCCCCCGGTTGCGCCATCGTCGAAGGGGTCCCGGCGGGTGGCGGGACCGGTGATTCGCGCCTGGGCGGGGGCGGTGATTCGCGCACCGGAGGGGGCGTGTCGTTGAGCGCTCGGAGGTAGTCATCCGGTCGGCGCGCACTTGGCGGAGGGCTCGCCGGCGGCTCAGGTGACGGCCGGAACATCCGCGTGAAATCCCCCGGCCCGGCCCCCGGCGGAGGCCCGGCTCCCGGGGGTGCGGTGCGCGGCGGCGACTCGCGAGCGGACGGCGGCGTGGGCGGCACCGGCGCAGGCGGTGCTGGCGGCGGCGGTGCCGCTGTAGGCGGTGACGTGAGATCCGCCTGCGCGGGGCCGAATACGATGGTGAACTCCCCCGCGTGCTTGGGTGGTGCCGGCGGGGGCGGTGGTGGGGCCGGGGCCGGAGGCGCCTCGCGCGGCGGCGGGGAATCGGTCGGTCCGGCCTGCGGTGCTTTCCACCGTATTACGGGCGGTGGTGCGGACTCAGGCTCCGCTGGGGCGTCCTCCCGCCATCGCACCACGGGCTTCGAGCGTTGCGGGGGCGGTGACATCGGCGGCGGCGCCTCGGGAGTGCGGGCGGGAGCGGTCGCGGCCGGTGCAATCGGCGGTGGTACGGCGGCTGGTGGCTCGCGGGTCGGGGCCGCGGGCGCGCTCGCCTTGGGCTTCACGGGTCCCTGAGGCGTGAGGACGACGGTGGCGTCCGGGTCGAAGGGGAGACTCCCCTTTGGGACATTCCCCTTCACGGAAGCAACAGGCGCCTCGACCACCGGTGGCGTGGGTGGATGGGGTGTGACCGGCGCTGCCGGGACCGGCGGGGCAGCGGGCCCCGGATCGGCGGAAGGCGGCCCGAAGAGCTGGGTGAACTCCCCCGGACGACGGCGTTCCGTGGCCGATGGCGGCTCGGGGATCGGACCGAGCTCGCTCGCGGTGGCGGCCGGCGCCGCCATCGCGCGACTCTCGATCCAGGCGGCGAACGTGGTGAACCCCGACAGGTATTCCGTGACGATGACCGGCGCGCCGTCCACGTCCAACTCCTGCAGCACGCGAGCCCGGTCACTCGGACCGAGGCGCTTCACCCCGCCGACGAGCGCGGCGCGCAGGGGCCCCGTGACCCCTTCGAGCGCGTGGACCATGACGAACCGCCCGGAACGGTCGCGCGCGTAGTGCGTCACGACCGCGCCGGTCGCGACCTGGCGCAGGAAGGTGAACTGTTCGAGAAGTTCCTCTCGGGTCATCGGTGAGGGGCTCTGGTCGGCGGTGGCACGGCCGGTCTTGACCGCGGGAACGGACACCGGAACGCGCGGAGGGGACCGCCGCGGACGAGCGACGAGTCCGGCGCGCGGCGCCGGTTGCTCTCCTCGATGAAGTTGTATAACTATACCCGCCGGCACCATTTGGCAAACCCGGAACCGGCTGCGCTGCTGCGTGCCGGCAGCCTGGTAGTCGGACTCACGCGGGGAGAGCATGGAGCTATCGGCGAGGGTCCTGTGGCGCGAGGGGATGCCGCTCGCTCAGCACCATTTCCAGGGTCAAAGCCGCTATTTCGAGCGCTCGATCGCCTTCGCGCTGACCCACCTCTATCACAAGCCGTATGGGCTGTCCGGTCTGGAGCTGGATGCCGAGGCCCTGCGGAACGGCACGGTGGCACTGCTCCATGCCCGCGGGATCATGCCCGATGGGCTTCCGTTCCATTTCCCCGAAGCCGACGCGATCCCTGAGCCGCGCGACATCCGGCCGCTGCTCGCCC
>DAINBS010000309.1:0-1481 GCA_036732805.1 Gemmatimonadales bacterium
CCGGGCGACCAGTTCACTGGGGGACGCCGAGCCGCGGGTTTACCCGCGCACTCCGACGCCGGCCGCAGCGCCTCTGGTGGCCGCCGAGCCCTGGGTTTACCCGCGCACTCCGCGCCGGGCAGCGATGATCCTGGTCCTCCTGCTCCTTGGAGTGATGCCGCGGCTGCTTCCCGCTCAAGCGGATTCCTCGAGCCTCCACGCCACCGTGCTGGGCTGGTCGGGACGCACGTGGCTCTACCTCCTCGACCGTGAGGCAGTGGACGGCGGCCGTCTGAACAATCAGGGCATGCTCATGCGGTTTCACAGCGCCATCGACGACGAGTACGCGGTGGACGACATCTCGGTGTTCCCCGCCCTGGGCGACGAATACGCCTGGCTGACCGCCCCAGACGGCGCGCGGTATTGGGCCGGGTCCATCAATCACCGCGACCTGATCGCGGGCCTGGACGTAAAGGCCTCCGTCCCGCTGGGCCGCGGGTGGCGCGCGCGGTTCGCGTTCGACAAGGAAGACCGCCCGGGGCTCACCCGCAACACGCCGCGCATCGGCTTCGAGAAGAGGTGGTCGCCCGGCGCGTTCGGGTTCGCGGAGGGGACCCTGAGCCCACTCAAGCCGGACATGGACGTGACCGTGGGCGGCGGGTGGCGGGATTCACGGGGAGCCGTCCGGGTGTCGTTCACGTTGCTCGACGCTTTCGCGGACGTGATCTACCAGGGCCTCGTCGTGTACCCGGGGATCGCGGACACCGCCACCGATTACGAACGACGCCCGTACGCCCTCCGCGGCACAGCCCACCGACAGATTGGGCGACACCTGCGCGT
Source organism: Gemmatimonadales bacterium (assembly GCA_036732805.1). Classification (GTDB taxonomy): domain Bacteria; phylum Gemmatimonadota; class Gemmatimonadetes; order Gemmatimonadales; family GWC2-71-9; genus JAOTWJ01. The sequence continues at coordinate 820 of DAINBS010000309.1, forward strand.
CGAGCTGGATGTCGGCGGGTCGCCGGCGTCCACTGTGCGGGCCTACCGCCAGGTAGCGCCCGATTCGGGATTCCGGCAGGATGAGATGTTCGGCATGGCGGCTGGGCTCGTCGAATGGACCACGCTCGGCTGGCTGCGCGCGGGGGCGACGGGCACGCTGGTGCGCGCGGTGCTGGATCGCTCACCCCTTGCCCAGGGCCGGCCCGAGGACGACTTCCGACTGCTCGAGCGCACCACGCAGCTGGGGGGCTACGTCCTGGCCCAGCCGTCACCCCGATGGCGGATCGAGTCATGGCTTCTGCGGGAGCACCGACCGCAGACCAAGGTGTTCCGCAGCGGCGCCACCGAGAACGTGGACTACGAGGACCGCGCGTGGCGCGGCCAGACTCTGGTCCGCTACCTCGCCCCGTTTGGACTCAAGGCGGAAGGTGCCTTCGAACTGGACCAGCGGGACGTCCTCCGGGGCGAGGGCCAGGTCCCGAGTCAGGGGGAATCGGTCGGCCGCCGAAACACACGGCTTCGGCTCGAGCTGGGTTGGCGGTTCGGGAATCGGTTCTGGGTGGACGGCGGGTACCGGATCGACCTCGACGGTGACCCCGGCACCGACCACGGCAGCTTTGACGGGGCGCACGGGCGGTTCGTGATGTTCTGGTAGGGGCGGC
>DAINBS010000309.1:1581-3893 GCA_036732805.1 Gemmatimonadales bacterium
CACGGCAGCTTTGACGGGGCGCACGGGCGGTTCGTGATGTTCTGGTAGGGGCGGCAGGATGGCATTGGAGTGCGCGAGTGAACTCGCGGCTCGGCATCCTCAGTGAACTGACCCGCCGATGCTGCGTCAGCAGCTCACGCCGAGCCGCGGCCTCGGCCGCGCCCCAGCGGAGGGATGCGTGCCTACCCCGCGGAGCAACCTGGGCCCGCTCGTTGGCGGTGCTCGCCGCGATGGGCTAGTTTCCCTTCCGTGCGGATCGCGCTCTTCGCGGAGACGTATCTCCCGCAGCGGAACGGCGTCGCGCTCATCCTCGACCGGCTGATTGCGCATCTCACGGCCCATGGCCACGAGGTGCTGCTGGCGGTACCCGTGTCGTGGCGGCCGCGGGGCACCGCGCCCCCGCGCCCCGGCCTGCGCGTGGTTCGCGTGCCCGGCGTTCCCCTCCCCCGCTATCCGGACCTCACCATCGCGCTTCCCTGGGCGCCGCGCGTACTCGACTCCGTCACCGCGTTCCGGCCGGACGTCATCCATCTCGTCACCGAGTACTCGCTCGGCCTCACGGGGCTTCAGGCCGCGCGAGCCCTCGGGGTCCGGACCCTCGCGTCGTTTCACACCAACATCCCGCGCTACCTGCCCTACTACGGCGCGGGGTGGGCCGCGGAGCGGTGCTGGGACTACCTGCGGTGGTTCCACAACCAGGCAGAGGTCACGTTCTGCCCGAGCGAGACGAGCCGGACCGAGCTCGTGTCCCGCGGGTTCCGAAACGTGCGCGTCTGGCCGCGGGGTGTGGACACTGGGCGGTTCCGTCCGGGGCCGCGTGCCACCGCGCGTGGGCGCGGCGACCCGCTCCGCCTGCTCTACGTGGGGCGGCTCACGCCGGAGAAGGACCTGCCGGTGCTGTTCGACGCGTACGACCGGCTCCGGACGGCGCCGCGGGTCCGTCCCTTGGAGCTTACGCTCGTGGGTGACGGCGCCTACACCGGCGTCATGCGGACACGCGCCCCGCGCGACGTGCGGTTCGCGGGCTACCTCGAAGGTGAGGCCCTCAGCGCCGCGTACGCGGCGGCGGACCTGTTCGTGTTCCCGTCGCGGTCCGAGACGCTGGGCAACGTGGTGCTCGAGGCGCTCGCCTCGGGGCTTCCCGTGATCGGCGTCTCCGAGGGCGGCACGGTCGAGAACGTGCGGGACGGCGTCAACGGCGTCCTGTGCGAGCCCGGCGATCCGGACGCGTTTGCCGCCGGCATCCGGCGGCTCGCCGACGACGACGATCTGCGGGGCCGTATGGGTGCCAACGCGCGGGCGTGGGCCGAGTCGCGCAGCTGGGACGCCGCGTTCGCGCCGCTGGTCACGGCGTACGAGGCGCTGGGACGCCGCTGAAGGTCCTCGACCTCACCGAGTTCTTCTCTCCCCGGGGCGGCGGCGTCCGCACCTATCTCGCCGCCAAGGCCCGATGGTGCGCGTACCGCGACGACGTCGAGCACGTCGTGGTCGTTCCCGGTCCTCACACACGGCAGCGCGAGTGGCATGGAAGCCGCCTGTACGAGATCGCCGGTCCGCCGGCGCCCGCGAGCCCCGGCTACCACATCCTGGCGCGGCCCGGCGCCCTGCGCCAGATCCTCGAGCGCGAGCAACCGCACGTCATCGAACTGGGGAGCATCTACCTGTCACCGTGGATCCTGCGGGTCGCCACGGCCGGGATGAGCATCCCGCAGGTCGGCTTCTTTCACATGGACCTCGTGGGCGCCACCGTGCGAACGCTGGCGCGGGATTGGCCGGCCTTCGCCCTCACCACGGCACGCGTGTCGCTGTCCGCGTACCTCCGCGCAGCGTACGGGCGCTGCTGGTGCGTCATGGGGGCGTCCGAGGCGTCGCTCGCCACGATCCGCTCCGCGGCACTTCCCCGGCCCCGGCTCGTTCCTTTCGGGGTGGACCTTGCGACCTTTCGCCCGGAGGCGCGGGACCCCGCGTGGAAGGGCGAGGTGGGCGCGGCCGACCGACCCGTCGCGCTGTACGCCGGGCGGCTCACCACCGAGAAGAACCTCCGCGTGGTGACGGATGCTCTTCCGGAGATGCACCGCAGGCTCGGCCTCAAGCTCGTGTTGATTGGTGACGGACCGTGGCGGCGGGGGCTCGAAGCGATGGCTGCCAGCGCGCCGGACATGTTGGCGGTGCTCCCGTACGAGAGCGATCGGGCTCGACTGGCGCGCGCGTTCGCGAGCGCGGACCTCTATGTCGCCCCCAGCCCGCACGAGACCTTCGGTTTCTCGGCGCTCGAGGCCGCCGCGTGCGGGCTCCCCATCGTGGGTGCCCAC
>DAINBS010000310.1:0-3878 GCA_036732805.1 Gemmatimonadales bacterium
CCCGGCACCCGCACGGAGTCCTGGAACACGAACGCCCCGTACGGCACCTCCTGCGCTTCCACGCCTGGCGCCGCCGCCAGCGCCAGAAGCGCAGCCCAGATCACTGATCTTCGCATCCCGTCCATCCGTTCATCCCGTCCATCCCGCTCATCCCGCTGCTACTTGGCCACCCCGATCACCCCACACGCCACCCGCCCCCCGGCGTTTCCGGTTGGCTGCGACGTGAGGTCGTCGGGGGCCGCGTGGACGATCACGCCTCGCCCGATCACGCTGTTCGGCCCGTCGAGCCGCACCGTGCTGTCCAGCCGATCGTAGCTCGCCATCCCCTGCGTGTCGGCGCTCACGTTGCCAAGGTCGCCCGTGTGCCTGGTCCCGGCGTCCGGCCCGGCATGTGGCGCGCCGGCGGGGTTGAAGTGCCCGCCCGCCGACGCGCCGTCGGCGGCCGAGCAGTCGCCGAACTCATGCACGTGGAACCCGTGATTGCCCGGAGCCAACCCTTCGAGCTGGGCCGTGATATGCACGCCACCCTCCACCGCGGTGAAGGTCACCGTGCCGTGCACCGTGCTGCCCGCCGTAGGCACGAGCACCGCTACGGCCCGGGTGGGGCCGGCGGGCAGGTGCGCTTCGTGCTGGGCGGCCATGGGGCTGCCTGTTCCCAAAAGTGCCACCGCCGCGCCGAGCGCGGCCCACATGGTGCTCTGCATACGCATCCTCCCGAACGAGCGTTCGCATTCTTCGTTCACGCGATATACAGCCTCCATGGCGGCGCGCGCAACGGTCTTCACGCGCGCTTCACCTCACCGTCACCACGCGCATGCTATAACAGCATCACTCCCCCATTGCGGCGGTGTGGAGCATGGTGTGCGGCGCGGGAGTGGACGTGCTCGACGTGGGCAGGATGCGGCGGACCCTGCGGGATGACGCGGGGTGGCCGAGTGTGGTGTTCACGCCAGCGGAGATCGCCGACTGCGACGCGGTTCCCGACGCCCCGCGCCAGTACGCCGCCCGGTTCGCCGCCAAGGAAGCGCTGTTCAAGGGACTCGGGCTCCGCCCGCCGGACCTCGGCGCCTTTCGTGACATCGAGGTCCGCGTCACTCCCCGGGGTGCCACGATAGCGCTCCATGGCCGCGTTGCCGCCGCGGCCGCCGATCTGGGGACGATCCGTCCACATCTCTCTCTCGCCCACACGAGCGATCATGCCATTGCGACCGTCATCGTCGAGCGCCTCGACCGCGACGCCTGAGGCGACCACGGGCACCTGGGACCGGGCCGCCGCCGAGCTGGGCTGGGGCCGCGGAGATCCGCAGAACATCGGCTGGTACTGCTCCGACCGCATCTGCCGGAACGGCCGGGCCTCGGTTCCCGCCCTCATCTGGGAGAACCACGCGGGCGAGCGGCGCGTCTACACGTTCGACCAGCTGCGCGACCGGTCGGACGCGTTCGCCCACCACCTCCGCACGCTCGGGCTGGGACCCCGCGAGCGGATCTGCCTGTTCCTCGACCGGGTTCCGGAGCTGTACATCGGCTTCCTGTCGGTCCTCAAGATGGGGGGCATCGTCCAGCCGCTGTTCTCGGCGTTCGGTGACGAAGCCCTGTGGACGCGACTCGACGACGCCGGGACCGCGGCGATCATCACCCAGCGCAAGCATCTCCCCAAGGTCCGGAAGATCCGCGAGCGGCTGCCGGAGCTGCGCCTGATCCTCGTGGTGGACGCCGATCAGGCGGCCCTGCGTCCCGGCGAGCGGGCCATGAGCCTCGACGCCCTGCCCACCATGAGCGGCTTCGAGGTGCACGCGACCGACGCCGAGACGCCGTCCGTGCTGCACTACACCTCGGGCACCACCGGCAAACCGAAAGGTGCCCTGCACGTGCACGCGTCGCTCCCGGCGCAGTATCTCACCGCGAAGGAAGTGCTCGACCTGCGCCCGGACGACATCTACTGGTGCAACGCGGACCCCGGCTGGGTGACGGGCACGTCCTACGGCATCATCGGTCCCTGGTCGAATGGGACCACGCAGGTGGTGCTCGACGCCGGGTTCGGCAGCGACCGCTGGTACGAGTTCATCCAGCGCCAGGGAGTGACGGTCTGGTACTCGGCTCCCACCGCCATCCGCCTGCTGATGCGTGATGGTGCCGAGGTCGTCCGGCGCTACGACCTCTCGTCCCTGCGCCACCTGTGCTCGGTGGGGGAACCCCTCAACCCGGAGGCGGTGCACTGGTCGCGCGAGGTCTTCGGGCTGCCGTTCCACGACACCTTCTGGCAGACCGAGACCGGCTGCATCGTGATCACCAACCTGCCGGGTATGCCGATCAAGGCGGGCTCGATGGGCCGGCCCTTTGCCGGCATCGAGGCCGCGGTGCTCGACCCGAAGACCTACGAGCCGATCACGGATACCGGCCGCGCCGGGCTGATCGGACTCCGGCCCGGCTGGCCCGCCATGATGCGCGCCTACTGGAACAACCCCGCGGCGTATTCGGCCAAGTTCCACAACGGCTGGTACCTCTGTGGCGACCGGGCCAGCTGCGATGCCGACGGCTATTTCTGGTTCGTCGGGCGAGACGACGACGTGATCAACACGGGCGGGCACCTCGTGGGCCCGTTCGAGATCGAGTCGGCCCTGCTCGAGCACCCCGCCGTCGCCGAGTCGGCGGCTGTGGGCAAGCCCGATCCCATCAACATGGAAGTCGTGAAGGCGTTCGTGACCCTCAAGACGGGCTTCGCGCCGTCCGACGACCTCGAGCTGGAGATCATGAACACCATTCGGCGCCGGCTTTCGCCGCTCGCCATGCCGCAGGAGATCGCCTTCGTACCGTCCCTCCCCAAGACCCGCAGCGGCAAGATCCTGCGGCGCGTGCTGCGCGCGCAGGAGTGGGGCGAGCCGGTGGGCGATCTCTCGACCATGATGGAGGACTGACGGATGGACGACCTCAAACGCGCGATTCGCGACTATGTCACCCGGGAATACCTCGAGGAAGGCGACGATCGGGAGATCGCGGACGCCACGCCCCTCATCAGCGGCGGCATCGTGGATTCGTTCTCGATGGTGTCGCTGAAGCGCTTCCTGGAAAAGCGCTACCACATCCAGATCCCGGACGCGGACGCCACCCCCGACGCGTTCGATTCGGTGGACCGGATCGCGGCGCTGGTGACACGGTTCGCCGCGCACGCGTCGGCGTCCTGAGACGGCGGGCACCCGCCCGCGGGAGGTTCGTATGGCTTATTCCGCGCCCACCCGCGCCCTCTACCAGGCCGACCTGGACGCGATCCGCGCCGCCGGCCTGTTCAAGGAGGAGCGCTTCATCCATTCTCCGCAGGGAGCCGACATCGCCGTCGAGTTCCCGAGCGGCGCTGCGCCCCGGCCCGTCATCAATCTCTGCGCGAACAACTACCTCGGGCTCTCGAGCCATCCCGAGGTGGTGCAGGCGGCGCACGACGGGCTCGACGACCGCGGGTACGGCCTGTCGTCGGTCCGGTTCATCTGCGGCACCCAGGACATCCACCGCACCCTGGAGGAGCGCCTGACGGCGTTCCTGGGCACCGAGGACACGCTGCTGTTCCCGTCGTGCATGGATGCCAACGGCGGGGTGTTCGAGGCGGTGCTCGGCGAGCAGGACGTGATGATCGCCGACCGGCTGGTCCACGCGTCCATCGTCGACGGCATGCGGCTGTGCAAGGCCCAGCAGGACACCTTCAAGCACTCCGACATGGGGCACCTGGAGGAGAAGCTCCAGGAGCACCAGGACAAGCGCTTCCGCCTGATCATCACCGACGGCGTCTTCTCGATGGACGGCGACCTCGCGCGGCTCGACGAGATCGTGACGCTCGCCGAGAAGTACCACGCGATGGTGTTCCTGGACGACTCGCACGCCACCGGTTT
>DAINBS010000311.1:0-3876 GCA_036732805.1 Gemmatimonadales bacterium
GGAGATGTACGCGAGCCGCTTGCCGTCAGGCGAGTAGGCCTGGTCCCGGTCCCGCCACGGGGAGGACGTGACCCGCGTCATCTCGCCCATGCCGTCCTCGGTGGGGACCACCATGATCTCCCCATGGACGTCCACGGCCAGGTGGTTGCCGTTCGGCGCGACGTCGAACCCGTCGGCGCGGCTGTCGGCCTCGACCGGCTCGACCTCGGGTTCCTTTGGGTCGAAGGCGAGCGCGATCGCGAGCTGGCGGGGGCGGCCGCCGGGCACGTCGACCACCCACAGGGCGAAGTCGTGCTGGTAGACGATGCGGCGGCCGTCGGGCGAGATGGCGGGGAAGAACACGCCGCCCGTCGTGTGCGGCGTCACCTGCTGGGCCGCGCCGCCGGTGGGCGCGATGCGCCAGAGGTTGAAGGTGCCCGAGCGTTCCGACGAGAAGTAGATCATCCCGTCGGCGCCCCACATGGGATACGCATCCGCCACGCCGGAGCGGGCCGCCCGGAGGTCCGTGTCCGTGATCTCGGTGGCCTCACCGCTCTCGAGGTTCATGACCGCAATGTCCGCGGTGCGGTTGCCGCGGTAGCCCTTGCGCCACCCGGACACCGGGAGCCGGTTGAACGCCACCATACGGCCGTCCTGCCGGAGCATGCCGGCGGTCGCCGCGATCGCGTTGAGCGGTTCCGGCGGGCCGCCGTCCAGCGGGAGCAGGAAGAGCGGAGCGCCGAACGGCAGGGCGCCGCGGCCGCTGGTGATCAGGAGCGATGCGCCATCGGGGGTCCAGTAGAGCACCTCGTCCGGGCCGGAGAACCACGTGAGCTGGCGCGGCTCACCGCCCGTGGACGGCATCACGAACACGTCGTCGTTGCCGAGCCGGTTGCCGGTGAACGCGATCCAGCGGCCGTCCGGCGAGAACCGCGGGCCGATGTCGCGCCCCACGTTGGCCGTGAGCCGGCGGGGGTTGGCACCGCTCGAGTCCGTGACCCAGATGTCGTCGTGGTAGGTGAACGCGACGCGCCCGTCGTTCGCCACGTGTGGGGTGCGGGCAAACCGGATCGGCGAGGGGGCCTGCGCCGCGAGCCCGGGGGCCGCGGGCAGGCCGACGACCGCCAGGCACCCCAGGGCCAGGCGGAACGGGAGCGAGACACGAGTCATGGGTTCCTCCGCGCACGCGCGGTTGAACGACCCCGCGTGGCGGAACGCCGGCGGCGCGGGGCCGACGGTTCGCTCAATACTCGCGTCCGGGCGCGGTCCTGGCTAGATCGGCCGGGGCCGCCGCGTCGCGTGCTGCTTCAGGGAGAGCCGACGGCGGGCGACTGGAACACGTGGGTGTCGAGCCACGCCATGAACGCGCGATCGAGATCGGCCTCGTCGTGGCCGGGGTGGAACGGCATGACTTCCCAGCGGGTCCCGGCGCTCATGAGCCACCACGCGGGCGCCGTGGCCGGCTGCGCCTGCTTCAGGTTGGCTGGAAGACCGTCGTACGACACGAAGTGGAACTCGCGGCCGCGGTACAGCAGCCGCCGCTGTTCGACCGTGGGTCGGCTCATAGCAGGTCCTCCAGGGTGCAGAACGGCACGAGGCCGTCGATGATGCGGCGTCCGAACGCGTGACAGCCACGAATGGCCGCCTGCTCGGTCGCAAACTTCTTCGGGCCGCTGAACGCGCGCTGCTTGGTGCGGTAGGCGATCAGGAGATCCAGGGTCCACTCGCCGCTCCCGTGGATCTGGAACGTGCGGGGCGTGATCGTCCACCCGCGATACGTGACCGAGTTCACGGGAGGCATGGCGCGGCCGGGACGAGTGTCAGGGTCAGGAGTGCGGACTCGTAGCGCCCGCCCGCGCCCCGCAGGTGCATGAACAGGTGCTCCAGGCTCGACAGGGACCAGACCGCGCATTGCGTGGTTCCGGTCACGGGCCATGGCGCTCCGGCCGGCACGTCGGCGGCGTCGGCCGAGCGCACGAAGCCCGCGAACGGCGTGTAGCGGAGGAACCCGGTCAGGCCGACCGCCATGCCCTCGGTTGGGCACCCGAAGACGAACCTGAACCGCTGGGGGAGCGGAAGCGCGTCTGCCGCCAGGAGATCGAGCCAGCAGAGCCGGGCCTGGACCAGCGACCCCGCCGAACGGCCATCCTGGTACTCGTCGGGTGAGCCGGCGTGGAGCAGGGACAGACGTGCTGGATGCGTGGACAAGGGACTCCATCGGTGCGTGTGCCCGGCGGCCGCCGGCGCCGAGCGGCCGTGGGCAAAAAGAAAAAGCGGGACGGCGCTGCGGCGCATTCCCGCGTTCGGATCCGTCTTCACCGGGCGACGGATTGCGTCACCTGCAAGTGGAGCTTACCCGGTCGCCAGCCTCAAGTCAAACGCGCCGCCGCCGTACGAAGCGCTCCGGCGGCGCCCATTCCCTTTTGGCGCCCGATCAAGTACTTTGTTTCAGAGCCAAGGGGCGTTCATCGAAGCGCCACAGACAAACGCAACGGAATTGCATGGGGAACCGGCAACTGACGCGGTTCCCCTTTCTCTTGGTAGCACGCCGCATGGTGCGGCACCCCGCCGCGGGGGACTGTCCGCGGACAACACGATGGACGATCGGCCAGTGCGGACTTTCCCGGACTCCGACGCGCATCGAGCACAGAGGAGTAGGAAAATGTCACGCATCACTGGCAAGGTGAAGTGGTTCAACGACCAGAAGGGCTTTGGTTTCATCACGCCCGACAATGGTGAAAAGGACTGCTTCGTCCACCACTCGGCCATCCAGAGCTCGGGCTATAAGACGCTCGGCGAAGGCGACGCCGTGGAATTCGACATGGTGCAGGGCCAGAAGGGCCCGGCCGCGGAGAACGTCGCGAAGATCGGCTGACGCCACCAGCGACGAAGTGAGGAGGGGCCGCACCAGGGTATCGGTGCGGCCCCTCTGTCGTTCCACCATCCCGCCCGCGCCGCTACCGCACGGGCCGGTCCGGCCGCAGGTGCCGCGCCAAGAACACCCAGATCTCGCGCCGCGACTCGCGCGCCAGCCTCGTGTCGAGGCGGTTGAAGCTGTGCCCGCCAGGGGCGTCCTCGTAGATCTTGTACTCGAACCCCGCCTTCCCCGCCGCCGTGAGGGCCCCGATCAGGTGCTCGACCTCGAGGACGTTCACGTCCTCGTCGTTGGTGTTGGTGTGGATCAGGAGCGGCGTTCCCTGGTACCGTTCCACGTTCCACGCGGGTGAGCGCCTCCGGTATTCGGCCACGTCCTCGTCGGCCGTCTTCCCGATGTGATAGGGCGCCGAGTAGAGGTCGCGGTAGGCGTCGTCCTTGTAGCCCATGCGGGCCACCAGGTCGCTCACCGGCACCCCGGCGTACGCCACGGCGTAGCCGTCCGGATGGTCGAAGATGTTCATGAGCGCGTGGAGCCCTCCGTGGCTCCAGCCGACGATGCCCACCCGTGCGGGATCCAGGAAGTCATAGTTCTCCAGCATGAACGCGCGGCTGGCCCAGGTGTCTTCGGTCTCGAGCCCGCCGTAGTCGATCGCCTCGTACGCCCCGCGGCCGTAGCCGGTGCTGCCGCGATAGTCCGGCGCCACGATCGTGTAGCCCTGCGTCAGCAGCTCGCGCAGGACGTTGGTCGATCCCGTGGTGAACGACGCGTGCACGCCGCCGTGCGGGAACACGATGAGCGGCTGCTTCTTCGAACGGTCGAGCTCCTTCGGGATGAACACGTAGGCGAAAAAGCGGAACGGGTTGCCCGCCCCCTGCGCGGTGGGGTTGGGCTCGTGGGCCGGCGCGGGCCCGGTGCGCCGCACGATGTCGATCTCGGCGATGTCGCCGAGCCGGTGGAAGAACATGATGTTGTCGATCTGACGCTCGAGCACGTCGATGCGGTGCCCGAGGCCTTCGAAC
>DAINBS010000312.1:0-2635 GCA_036732805.1 Gemmatimonadales bacterium
CAGGAACATCTTCATCTGGCCGCCGGTCACGTTCTGCGCCTCGTCGAGGATCACGAAGGCGTCGGCGAGCGTGCGCCCCCGCATGTAGGCGAGCGGCGCGATCTCGATGGTCCGCGTCTCGAGCGCACGCTGCATCCGCTCCGCGGGCATCAGGTCTTCCAGCGCGTCATACAGCGGGCGCAAGTACGGGTCCACCTTGGCCTGGAGGTCGCCCGGAAGGAACCCCAGCCGCTCCCCGGCCTCGACGGCCGGGCGCGCGAGGACCAGCCGGCGGACCCGCTTGCGGCTGAGGAACTCCACCGCGAGGGCGCAGGCCAGATACGTCTTGCCAGTGCCGGCGGGGCCGATGCCGATCACGATCTCGTGATCGCGGATGGCCTGGATGTAGTCCCGCTGGCCCGGTGTCTTGGGCTGGACCACCTTGCGCATGCCGGGGAGCGCGATGCGGGCGTCGCCGTTCGCGCCGTCCTCCGGGTCGGGGCCGTCCGTCAGCAACCGCTGCATGTCGTCCGCGTCGAGGTCGCCCCGGCGCGCGCGGTCGATCATCGCGACCGCGAGCCGGCTGGCGCGCTCGACGTTCTCGAGGGGCCCGGCGAGCACGAGCTGGTCGCCGCGCAGCGCCACCCGGGTGTCCGTCGCGCGGGCGAGCGCCACCAGATGCTGGTCGTGCACGCCGGTCAGCACGAGGGCGTCCGCGCCCTCGACGGAGAGCCGATGCGTCACGTCGTTCACGGTTCCACCCGCAGGTGCAGGGCCGCCAGCTCCTGAGGCGTCACCGCAGTCGGCGCGCCTTCGAACAGCGCGCGCGCCGCGGTGGTCTTCGGGAAGGCGATCACGTCGCGCAGGCTCTCCGCCCCGGCCAGGAGCATCGTCACGCGGTCGAAACCCACCGCGAACCCGCCGTGCGGCGGCGCGCCGAACGTGAGGGCGTCGAGCAGGAACCCGAACCGCGCGCGTGCCTCGGCGGGCGACATCCCCAGCACCGCGAACACCCGCATCTGGACCGCGGGGTCCGTGATCCGGATGGAGCCGCTGCCCAGTTCGGTGCCGTTGTACACGGCGTCGTAGTGCAGCGCCCGGATCCCCTCGGCCTCGCCGGCCAGGAACCGCTCCCGATCGTCGGGGTGCGGCGACGTGAACGGGTGATGGGCGAAGACGAGGCTGCCCGTGTCCGGATCCCGCTCGAACATCGGGAAGGATTCCACCCACAGGAAGGCGTGCGCTTGAACGGGCGCGGCCCCGGCCCGCCGGATCACGGCACCCCGCACGCGATTGAGCGCGGCGGACGTCACCGCATCCGTTCCGGCGGCGGCCAGAAGGAGATCGCCATCCGCGAGCCGGAACCGTTCCGGCGTGGCGTCGGCGAGCTTGGTCAGCGGTCCGGAGAGCTGGTCGCCCTGCCGCTTCACCCACGACAGTCCGCCAAGGCCTCCCTTCCTGCCCTCTTCGGTGAGCTGGTCCAGGTCCTTGCGCGAAAACGCGGCCCCGCCCGGCACGTGGATGGCGCGCACGCGGCCGCCGGCCGCGCGCGCCTCGTCGAACGCCCGGAACCCGCCGCCCACCAGCGCCGCCGTGCGGTCCTCGAGCTCGTAGGCGAACCGGCGGTCGGGCTTGTCCGTCCCAAACCGTTCCATGGCGTCCGCATAGCTCATCCGCGGGAACGAGGCCGCGACGTCCTGCCCCGCCTCGCGCCACAGCGCCACGAGCACGGTCTCGATCGTGCCGTACACGTCCTCCGGCGAGACGAACGACGCTTCGACGTCGATCTGCGTGAACTCCGGCTGCCGGTCGGCCCGCAGGTCCTCGTCCCGGAAACAGCGCGCGATCTGGAAGTAGCGGTCGCAGCCGGCGACCATCAGCAGCTGCTTGTAGAGCTGCGGCGACTGCGGCAGTGCGTAGAACTGCCCGGGGTGGACGCTGGACGGCACGAGATAGTCCCGCGCACCTTCGGGCGTGGGCTTGGTCAGGATGGGCGTTTCGATCTCGAGGAACCCGAGGTCGGTGAGCGTCCGCCGCGCCGTCTGGAGCAGCCGGTGCCGCAGCCGCAGATTCGCCTGCATTTCCGGCCGCCGGAGATCGAGGTAGCGGTGCTGGAGCCGCAGCTCCTCCGCCGCCACCGCTTCGCCCTTCGTGCGCCAGACGGGGATCGGCAGCGACGCAGGTGCCGGTCCGACGACCCGGAGCACGGTGGCGCGCACTTCGACCTCGCCGGTCGGCATGTCGGGGTTTCGCTGACCGTCGGGCCGCGCGCAGACCTCCCCCTCCACCAGGACGACGGACTCCGCGGTGACCCCGCCGACCGCCGCGAGCACCTCGGCGGACGTCCAGCCGGGTCCGCAGGACACCTGCACGATGCCCTCGTGATCCCGCAGATCGAGGAACAGCAGCCCGCCCAGGTCCCGCCGCCGGTGCACCCATCCTCCCAGCCGCACGCGCTGGCCGATGTGCGAGGCCCGCAGGGCGCCGCACCGATGCGTCCGCATCGTGGTCGCAAACGGTCCCCTCGTCTGCGTCACAGGCCTTCCGCCTCCCGAAGGTACCGGTGGAAATCCTCGCTCGTGCCGGCGCCGATGAGCCGTTCGCGCACGAGGGGCTGGCGCACCGGCGCGAAATCGCGCTCCTCTTGTTCGGTGAA
>DAINBS010000312.1:2645-3850 GCA_036732805.1 Gemmatimonadales bacterium
GAGGGGCTGGCGCACCAGCCGGGTGATGCGGCTCAGCGCCTTCACGTGTGCCCCGGCCTCGCTCTCCGGCGCGACCAGGAGAAACACGAGGCGCACCGGGGCGCCGTCGAGCGAGCCGAACTCGATCGGTTGCCGCGATACGCCGGCGGACACGCGGAGGTCCGTGAGACGTCCCGACCGTCCGTGCGGGATGGCCACCCCGTGGCCGATCCCGGTGGAGAGCACTTGTTCGCGCTCCTCCACCGCCCGCCAGAGATCCTCGGCGGACGACTGGCTCCCCTCGGCCACCACGTCCACCAGTTCACGAATCACCGCGGCCTTGTCGGCCGCGGCAAGTGGAACCCGGATTCTCTGGGGGGTCAGGAGCTGGGAAAGCAACACGGCCGGAACAGCCTAAGTGATTGCATCAATTGAACGTAATGGCCGTCAGACGGGTCAGCAAGCTGACGCTTGACACGCCGGATGAACGGCACCACGCTTCGCCATGCCTCGAACCGCAGTCGTGCTGTGGGCGTGGCTTGCCGCGCCGGTCGGACTGGCCGCCCAAGCACCTCCGTGGGCCGACCTCTGGCGCGTCGCGAACGGGACCCTGGCCCAGCCTGGCGCGGTGGCGGATGCCGCCACGGGGGCATTCTGGAACCCCGCGGCTGTGGTGGGTCCACGGGGGCTTCGCGTTGGGGTCGAGGCGTTCCAGACCGCCGAAGTCGTCAACGTCCAGGGGGTGCTCCTCGGAGCCGGGTACGGCATCGGGAACCGGGTCGGCCTTGGCGTGCTGGCCGGACGGATGTCCGTGGGCGACCTGATCCGGACCACCAGCTCGCCCGTGAGTGTCGAAGGGGAGATCCCCGTCTACTCGCAGTTCCTCGGCGCCGTGGCGGGGGCGCGCGCGGGCCCGCTGCACGCGGGGGCCGGTCTGCTGGTGCACGACGCGCGGCTCGACGCGCTCGACGAGCAGGTCGTCACGCTCGATCTCGGCGTCCGCGTCTCGCCCATCGGCGGCCTGACGCTCGGGGCGGCCACGCATCTGGGAACTCCCCCGGTGTCGAACGGACCCGCTACCGAGTACCTCCTGGGCGCGGAGTACGGGTTCCCGATCGCCCCCGTGCTGGGCCTGGAGAGCCGCATGCACGCGCGCTACGGGGCCACGATCCGCCAGGGGGGAGCGAGCGAGCACCTCGCCACGGCCGGTCTCCTGTTGGGACGCC
>DAINBS010000313.1:0-3843 GCA_036732805.1 Gemmatimonadales bacterium
AGGTAGAGCATTTCGCGCTCGGGCCGTCCGGGGGCTTGAACCAGCAGGACGGCGATCCGCGGAATGGCGCGGAGCACGAAGTGGTGGAGGTCGTCCTCCGCCAGCGCGTCGCCCGTGATGCGCACCCACGCCGCCGCGGACGCCACCGGCAGCGGGATGCCGGGGAACTGGACGAGCGACACCTGGCCCGCGGCGACACTGGCGGTGAGCTCGTGCAGTCGCTGCTCGCCCGTGCCGAGCTGCACCCGCACCTCCGCGTCCCGCTCGCCCAGGTTGGCCACGCGCGCCGCCACGGTCACGCGCCCGCCGTCTTCGGGGGTCCGCTGGAGCGTGACTCCCGCCACCGCGACGTTCTCCACCTCGTCACCTCCGACCGCCACGGGCTCGAACGCGGTTCCCGCGGGGAGTCGAAGGTCGGCGCGTCCGTCCCATCCCGACCGCTGGAAGTCCGTGATGAGGACGACCGTGCGTCGCGGACGCGGGGACTGCTCCACGATGTCCCGCGCCAGGTCCAGCGCGGGTGCATAGCGCGTGGCTCCGCCGTGCGGCTCGACGCCCGCGAGGTAGCCGTCGAGCTGGGTCGGGTCGTTGGTGGCAGGCCCCAGCGCCGTGGGCGTGGTGGAAAAGAGCACGAGCGTCGCCTGGTCGTCCGGACCCAGCGCGCTCCCGACCTCCTGAACCGCTTCCCGCGCGCGACGCCAGCGGTCGCCGTATCCCATGGATGCGGAGCCGTCGAGCAGGATCACCACTTCGCGGGCCACCGCGGGCCCGGCCGCGAGCACGTCTTTCTCGAACAGCGGCCGCGCGAAGGCGACGGCCAGGAGCGCCAGCGCCAGCGCGCGCAGCAGGAGCAGCAGCCGGTCGCGCAGGCGGCGCCGCTCGGTGGTCTTGAACGGCACGCGCCGCACGAACGCCAGCGAGGGAAACCGCACCGGGTCCCGCCGCGCCCGCTGGCTCAGGTGGAGCAGGATCGGCACCGCCAGGGCCGCAAGGCCGAGCAAAAACAGGGGAGCGAGCAGCGCCACGCTACTTCACTCGCGCCAGCCATTCGCGCCGGGTGAGATACTCCAGCAGCGCGAAGTCCAGCGGCTTTCCGGTGTCGGCCTGATAGTAGTCGATGCGGCTGTCGCCCAGCCGGCGGGCCAGTGTGTCGCAGTGCGCCCGCATGAGCGCCCGGTACTCCTCGCGCATGGTGGCCGGCACCACCGGTACGCGCTCCCCGGTCTCGAGGTCCTCGAACGGGCTCGCGTCCGTGAACGGGAACGTCAGCTCGGCCGGGTCCAGCACGTGGAACACGATCAGATCGTGGCCGCGGTCCCGGAGCGCCGCGAGAGCGCGGATCATGGCGTCCGGATCGTCGTAGCAGTCGGACACGAGCACCAGGATGCTCCGTCGCCGCACGATCTCGGCCACCTTCCGGAGCGGCGCCGAGACGTTGCCCGCGCCGCCGGCGTCGCGAGCCTCGAGCGTGTGCAGCGCCAGCTCCAGGTGCCGGGCCGAGGCGGGAACGTAGTCGAGCAACGCGGCGTCGAACGTGATGAGCCCCACCCGGTCGCGCTGGCGCCGTGACAGGTACAGCAGGCTCGCCGCGAGCATCCGCGCGTAGTCGAGCTTCCGGACCGCGTCGCCGTAGTCCATGGACCGCGAGACGTCGAGCAGGACCAGCAGGTTGGCGTTGGTGTCGGCCTCGAACTCCTTCACGTAGAACCGGTCCGTGCGGCCGTACACCCGCCAGTCGATCCGCCGGATGTCGTCGCCCGGCATGTACGGCCGGTGCTCGGCAAAGTCCGTCGACAGCCCGAGGTAGGGCGAGCGGTGGAGGCCGCTGATGAAGCCGTCCACCACCGTGCGCGCCACCAGCTCGAGGTTGTCGATGCGCGCGAGGACCAGCGGGTCCAGGAACCGGGCGCCCGTCACATGCCCGACGCCGGCACCGGCACCGCCTCGAGCAGGCGGTCCACCAGGTGATCGGTGGTGACGCGCTCCGACTCCGCGTGGAAGTTCTTGAGGATGCGGTGCCGGAGCACGGGGTGCGCCAGCGCCCGCACGTCCTCGAACTTCACGTGATACCGGCCGGCCAGCAGCGCCCGCGCCTTGGCGCCGAGCACCAGGTACTGCGCGGCCCGCACGCTCGCCCCGTACGACACCCACTCGCGCACGAAGTCCGGCGCGCCGGAGCCGTTGGGCCGGCTGGTGCGCACCAGCCGCACGGCGTAGTGCAGCACCGGGTCGGGCACCGGCACCCGGCGGACGAGCTGCTGAAACGCCACGATGTCGGCGCCGCTCACCACCGGCCGGAGCGCGGCGCCCGGCATCCGCGTGGTGCTCCGCACCACCTCGATCTCCTCGGGCTCGCTGGAATACTCGATGATGATGTTGAACATGAACCGGTCCAGCTGGGCCTCGGGCAGCGGGTACGTGCCCTCCAGCTCGATCGGGTTCTGCGTCGCGAACACGAAGAACGGTTCCTCGAGCGTGTACGTGCGGCCCTGGACCGTGACGCGATGCTCCTGCATGGCCTCCAGCAGGGCGGCCTGCGTCTTGGGCGGCGTGCGGTTGATCTCGTCCGCCAGCACGATGTTGGCGAAGATCGGTCCGGGGACGAACACCAGCCGCCGCTGCCCGGTTTCCGGATCCTCCTGCACCAGGTCCGTGCCGGTGATGTCCGAGGGCATCAGGTCCGGCGTGAACTGGATGCGCGAGAACTTGAGGTCGAGCGCCTCGGCGATCGTGCGGATGAGCAGCGTCTTGGCCAGGCCGGGCACGCCGATCACCAGGCTGTTCCCGCCCACGAAGAGCGAGAGCAGCACCTGCTCGATCACGTCGTCCTGGCCCACGATGAGCTTGTGCAGCTCCGTGAGCAGGGCGTCGCGGCTGGCCGCGAGGCGGTCCGCCAGGGCCGCGTCGTCCGCCGATTCGAGTGGGGCCGTCGAGGTGGTCATGGGTCTCCGGTTCAGTGGGTCAGGGCGTACATCAGGTAGTTGACGCCGAGCTTGAACGCCTGGTTGGACAGCTCGATCGGGATGAAGCCGCGGTCCGAGTACTCCCACCACTCGCCCACGTCGTTGTTGTAGTTCGCGATCAGGAGCAGCCGCTTGGCGGGATCGTTGTCCTCGAAGATGCCCAGGAAGCGCGACCGGCCACCGCGATAGGGATGCGTGAAGTCCAGCGTGTCGATGTCGTAGAACGCGTGGAAGATGGGATGCGACGCGTCCAGCTCGACGACCCGTCCCTCCGGCAGGATCTTCCGCAGCGCGTCGAACAGCCCACCGGACTGGAAGTCCGTGAAGTCGTCGAAGATGATGAAGCCCCCCTTCCGGAGGTACGCCCGGAAGGTCGCGGCCTCCTGGTCGGTGAGCGTCCAGTAGCCCGGCTCCGACATGTACGCGATGGGGTACTTGAACAGCTCCGGGTCGTCGGCGCCCAGCACGTTGCTGCTGTCGTTCCGGACGGCCGCCGCCGTCAGCTCCTTCATGATGGTCATCAGGTGGCGGTCCGCGCGCGGGTAATCATGGTCCCAGTTGTAGTCCACCCCGTCGAACCAGCCCCCGCCGCCCCAGCCGTACTGGCTGGGCGTGTAGCGCAACCGCACGAACGTGAGCCGCCCGTCGTACGACACGTTGAAAGCCTTGAAGTCCACGTCCCCCGTGGGCGGCGGGGCCGCGCGGCGGCGGCGTTGGGCTTCCGCGGACCCCACCCCCACCGTCCCAAGAAGGACGAAGAGGAGGATCGCCGAAGCGGTGCGGTTCACGTCATCCTCCCGTCGTTCCCGTCGCTCCCGTCGCTCCCGTCGCTCCGCAGCTCCAACAGCAGTTCAAGCGCCGGCTCAAACCCCGGTGCCCG
>DAINBS010000314.1:0-3834 GCA_036732805.1 Gemmatimonadales bacterium
GATCTCGACGCTGGCGCTCGTGCTGATCGCCGTCATCATCACGATCCTCGTGGTGGATTAGGCGGGGAATCGAAACCAGGGTAGGTTGAGGCAGACCACGCGCAGATCGGAGGGCGCGCTCATGCGACTGCTTCTCATCAATCCCCGGTTTCCCGAGAGCTTCTGGAGCTTCAAGTGGGCGATGGACACCGTGCTCCCCGGGCGGCGGGCGATCAACCCGCCGCTCGGCCTCGCCACGCTCGCGGCCCTGTGCCCGGCCGACTGGGACGTGTCCATCGTGGACGAGAACATCGAGTCCGTGCCGCTCGCGCCCGAGGCGGACCTCATCGGGATCTGCGGCATGGGCGTGCAGTTCGGCCGGCAGCGGGAACTGCTGACCTACTACCGGAAGCGCGGCTATCGCGTGGTGGCCGGCGGGAGCTACGCGTCGCTGTGCCCGGAGCGGTACGACGGGTTAGCGGACAGCGTCGTCGCGGGTGAAGCCGAGTACGTGTGGCCGCGGTTCTGCCGCGATGCCGAGCAGGGAGAGGCGCAACCGCTGTACCGCGAGACCGGCACCGTCTCCCTCGAGGATTCACCAGTCCCCCGCTTCGATCTCCTGGACCTGCCCAAGTACCAGTCCGTGAGCCTGCAATTCTCCCGGGGCTGTCCATTCCGCTGTGAGTTCTGCGACATCATCGTGATGTTCGGGCGGAAGCCGCGCACCAAGACCCCCGCCCAGGTGGGTCGGGAGCTGGACGCCCTGCGGGCGCAGGGGGTCCACAGCGTGTTCTTCGTGGACGACAACCTGATCGGGAACAAGCCGGCCGCCAAGGAGCTGCTGCGCTACCTCGCGGCGTACCAGCGCGAGCACCGGTACCGGTTCCGCTTCGGGACCGAGGCGTCGCTCAACCTGGCCCAGGATCCCGAGCTGCTCGAGCTGTTCCGCGCGGCGAACTTCGGCTGGGTGTTCATCGGGATCGAGTCCCCCGACGAGGCGAGCCTCAAGGAAACACTCAAGTTCCAGAACACCCGGCAGGACCTGCTCACCTCGGTGCACGCGATCTACGCGCACGGGATCGACATCTTCGCCGGGTTCATCGTGGGGTTCGACCACGACACGACCGACGCCTTTGCGCGGCAGCAGCGCTTCATCACCGACTCGGGGATCCAGGCGGCCATGATCGGCCTGCTGCAGGCCACGCCAAAGACGCCGCTCTACGAGCGCCTGGCGGCGGACGGGCGGTTGATCCCGGACACCGACAGTTCGGACAACGTGAAGCTCTGGACCAACGTCGTGCCCAAGAGCATGACCTACGACGAGCTGGTGGCGGGCTATCGGGACCTCCACCAACGGCTGTTCGACGACCGCGGCATCGCGGCCCGGATTCGCAACAAGCTCCGGGTCCTCAGGAGACCGGTGGCCGGCGCGCGATACAGTGTGCGCGAGACTCTCGCCATCGGGCGCCAGTTCGTCTCGCGTGGGCTGCTGGCGGGCGGCATCCCGCGGGTGGCGCGTTTCGTCCGGTCAGTGCCCTGGTGGCGGCCGCGGCTGGTGCCGCAGGCCGTCGCGGACTGGATCGTGGGCCTGTCCATGCGCGACTACATCGACCGGCATTTCGAGCCGGTGGGCGAGCCAGCGCGGCAGGCGGTGCGGGACTATCTGGGTCGTCTGGAGTCCGCCCTCGCGCGATACCGACAGGCCGGGACCCTGGAAATCTCGTTCGCCGAAGCGCGGAACGCGGCGGGCAGCCTCTCACTGCACCTCAAGGGATGGATGGACCGCCGGTTCTTCGTTCAGGCCGGTCGCCACCTCGAGGATGCGCTGCGCGACACACGCGCCTTCGTGACGCTGCGGGTCGATGCGCTGCACGAGACGCACACGCGGCACTGGCGGCGGCTGCTGCGACGCCTGGCGCGCTATGGCGACCGCGTGGATATCGTGGTGAGCGACGCGATGCGCGGCCGGGTCGCGGTGGACTCGTCGGTGTTCACCCTTCGGCTCGAAGGCTAGCCTGCACGCTGGACCCTCCAACCCGCCCGCCTCGACCGTGAGTGCGTGCCACCAACTTCCTCCGGGCAGGACCTGCGTTCGACACGTGGCGGCGGGCAACCTTCCGCCGGGTTGGGCTGTCCCATAGGGAACATGCCTACCCGGGGGCCGGAACCATGACACGTGTTGGCCACCTGTCGCTGGCGGCGGGGATCGCCATCTCATCCGCCGTCGCACCGCGGGACACGGCTGCGCAGGGCACCGATGCCCACGCGCTCGCAGGGTTGTGGGAGGCGAAGCTCCGCTTCGGCCCCGACACCCGTGGACCACTCACCATCGAGCGCGTGGCCGCCGGGTGGCGTGCGGAGATCCTGGGGCGAAGTGCGCTGGCGCCGCTCGCCGGTGACACCGTCGCCTTCGAGCTCCCCGGCGATCACGGCGGGTTCCGGGGGGTTTTGACACCGGGGGGCCGGCGCATCGTGGGGCACTGGATCCAGCGGGCCACGGCGACGAGCGGCACCCGGTACGCGTCGCCGGCGACGCTCGCGCGCGTCGACACGGTCGAGCGCTGGCGCGGCGTCGTTGACCCGCTCGACGACGAGTTCACCATGTACCTGAAGGTGGAGTCGAACGCCGACGGGTCGATGCGCGCATTCCTCCGGAACCCCGAGCGCAACGTCGGCCGGTTCACCAGGGTCGCCGCGCTGGAGCGCGAGGGGCAGACCGTCCGCCTGCGCGCAACCGCGGAAGACGGAGCGCCAGGACGCGTCCTGGCGGAGGGCGTACTGCGGGACGGGACGTTGTCCATCCCGTTGCGGGGAGGCACCTACGACTTCCGGCGGGCGGATGAGGCGAGCGACTTCTACCCGCGCTCCCGCCCGGGGGCCGGCACCGGGTACGTGTACCGGATGCCCGAGCGCCGGGACGATGGCTGGCCCGTTGCGACGCCCGAGGACGTCGGGATATCGGGCGCCGTTCTGGAGGCTTTCGTCCGGATGATCATCGACACGCCCATTGATGGCGTGAGCGCCCCGGAAATCCACGGCGTGTTGATCGCCCGGCACGGGCGGCTGGTCCTCGAGGAGTACTTCCATGGCGAGCACCGGGACAAACCGCACGACACGCGGTCGGCCGCGAAGAGCCTGACCGCCACGCTGGTCGGTGCGGCGATCCACGCCAGCCTGCCGTTGAGCGCCCGGTCCCCCGTGTATGAGGTCATGAACGGCGGCGTGATGCCGGCCGGCCTGGACGCCAGGAAACGCGATCTGACGGTGGAGCACCTTCTGACCATGAGCTCGGGTCTCGACTGCGACGACGCGGATCCAAACTCGCCCGGCAACGAGGACGCCGTGGCGGAGCAGACCGCGGAGCCGAATTGGTGGACGCTCACACTGGCTTTGAACATGGTCCGCCAGCCCGGCGAGCGCGCCGTTTACTGCAGCGTACAGCCCAATCTCGTCGGCGGGGTGCTGCGCACCGCGGCGGGGCGCTCCCTTCCGGACCTCTTCCACGAGCTGGTCGCGGAGCCCCTGGACATCCACCGGTACTGGATGAACCTGATGCCCACCGGCGAGGCCTACATGGGGGGTGGCGTGCGCATGCTCCCCCGGGACTTCATGAAGCTCGGACAGCTGATGGTGAATGGGGGAACGTGGCGGGGACGACGCATCGTGACCGCGGAGTGGGCGAAGCGTTCGACGTCGCCCCTGGTTTCCTTCGGGCCACGGCTGCGGTACGGCTACTTCTGGTGGATCATCGACCTGCCGTACCGGGAAGGGACGGTGCAGGCCTTTTACGCGGGCGGCAACGGGGGGCAGGTCGTGATGGCAATCCCGGCGCTGGACCTGGTCGTCGCGGCCTAT
>DAINBS010000315.1:0-3810 GCA_036732805.1 Gemmatimonadales bacterium
TTTGCCGCTCGCCGTCAGCGCGAACACGACGTTGTCGCGCACGCTCTTCCACGGGAACAACGGGTCGGCCGTCCCCGTCACAACCGGCTCGCAGCACATCGAGGGCCTGAGCGTGACCGCCGACGGGACCTGGCTGGCGTTCGATTCGGACCGCTCCGGGAACGCCGACATCTGGAAGGTTTCACTCGCGGGTGGGGACCCGGTGCAGCTCACCACCGACCCGCGCGACGACTTCATCCCGGCGTGGTCCCGGGACGGCCGGCAGGTCGTGTTCCATTCCTGGCGCAACGGGAATCGCGACGTCTACGTCATCGGCGCGGATGGGCTGGGCGAGCAGCAAGTCACCAGCGATTCCTCCCACGACTTCTACTCGGACTGGTCGCCCGACGGGCAGCGCATCGCCTTCCACTCCAACCGCACCGCGCCGCCGCAGATCTGGGTGGTCGAGCGCTCCGGGGCGGGGTGGGGAGTGGCTCGGCAGGTCACCACCACCGGCGGGACGGATGCCAGGTGGTCGCCCGACGGAAGGACGATTGCGTACCTGAGCCTGAGCGGCCTGCACCTCTTGGACGTGGAGACCGGACGCGAGACCACCCTCGTCGGGCGTCTCTACGCGCCCCCCGATTCCGGCGCTCCGTTCGCAGCGGCCTGGGTCCCGGATGGCGCCAGCTTGTACGTGAAAGCGCGCGATCCGGAAGGCCGGGCCAGCTTCTGGACGGTCCCCGTGAACGGCGGGCCGCCGCGGCTGCTGGTGCGGTTCGACGATCCCGACCGCCCATCCGGCCGGCAGGAATTCGCGACGGACGGCCGCCGTCTCTTCTTCACCATCGACGCGCGGGAAAGCGACGTGTGGGTGATGGCCATCCAGCGCAAGCCGTGAGATGCGTACGTGCCGTGTGCACAGCGCGGCCCGCGGGGGACCTGTGGCGGGCGGCGCGGTTGGCGGGATAGACTAGTGCCGATCCAACTTGTCCGGCCCAGGGTTCACCCTGGGAATCCATAGGTGGAACAAGTTGGACCGGCACTAGACCGCCGCCCGGCCCACCCCTGGCCCAGACCCCGGAGGATTCCTCGTCATGCGACTCGCCGTGCTCGCCGCCGTCCTGCTGTGCACCGCCACGACGCTTCCCGCCGTCGCCCAGCGGTCCGAGGAGCCGCCGCCCGCCCAAGCGGCCGCCGCCGTTCCGCCGGAGGATTCGTCCGTCACCGAGCACACCATCCGGCTGGACGGCGCGACGGTGCCGTACCGGGCCATGGCCGCCACCATGCTGCTCGAGAACAACGACGGCAAACCCACCGGCAGCCTCTACTACACGGCCTACACCCGCACCGACACGGGCGACCCCGCCAGCCGGCCGCTGGCCTTCATCTACAACGGCGGCCCGGGTGCGGCGTCGGCCTGGCTGCACATGGGGGCGTTCGGCCCCCGCCGGATCGTGGTGACGGATCCCGAGCCCACGCCGCCCGCGCCCTACCGCCTGGTGGACAACGCGGGAAGCCTGATCGACGTCGCGGACCTGGTGTTCATCGATCCCATCGGCACCGGCTTCAGCACGGTCGTGGGCGAGGGCAAGGGCGCGGACTTCTGGGGCGTGGACGAGGACGCGCGGTCCCTGGCGCAGTTCATCCGGCGTTACGTGAGCCGCAACAACCGCTGGAACTCACCCAAGTACCTGATCGGCGAGAGCTACGGGACCACGCGCTCCGCGGTGCTGGGGAACGTGCTCCAGCGGCGCGAGGGGATGGATCTGAACGGCATCGTGCTCATCTCGGCGGTGCTGGACTTCGAGACCCTCCTGTTCGCGCCCGGCCATGACCTCTCCTACGTGCTGTACCTGCCGAGCTACGCCATCACGGCCGCCTACCACGGACTGACGCCTAAGCCGGCGGACCAGGCGGCGTTCCTCGACGAGGTCCGGCGATACGCCACCGGACCCTACGCGGCGGCGCTGGCCCGGGGCGCGGCGCTGCCAGAGGCCGAGCGGGCGGCGGTGCGGCGGCAGCTGGCGGCGTACACCGGGCTCGCCGAGGAGTACCTCGAGCGCGCCAACCTGCGGGTCGAAGCGGGGCAGTTCCGCGCGGAGCTGCAGCGGGCCCGGGGCGCGGTGACCGCGCGGCTGGACGCGCGGTACGACGGGCTCATGGGCGACCTGCTCAGCGAGTCGGCGGACTACGATCCGCAGTCCACGGCCATCACCGGCGCCTACACCGCGGCCATCAATACCTATCTCCGCTCCGAGCTGGGGTACGCCACCAACCGGCGCTACAGCTTGGGCGGCGGGGTGGGCGGGACATGGAACTGGAGCCGTGAAGGGTCGCGCGGCTGGTCCGGCGCCACGTACGTGGGCACGGACCTGGCCCAGGCGCTGATCGCCAATCCCCACCTCCGGGTGGAGGTCGAGAACGGGCTGTACGACCTGGCGACGCCCTTCTTCGCGATGGAGTACACGGTGGACCACCTCCCGATCCCCGCCCACGCGCGGGCGCGGGTCACGCACCAGTACTACGACGCCGGCCACATGATGTACACGATGGAATCCGGCCTGATGGCGCTCAAGGCCAACGTGGCGGCGTTCATCCACTCGACCGGCGGATCGCGCTAGTGCCGGTCCAACTTGTTCCACCTGTGGATTCGCCCAGGGTGGACCCCAGGCCGGACAAGTTGGAACGGCACTAGCGGGAGCATCGTGACCGATCAGCTCGAACGCCTGTCACGCGCCCTTGCGGACCGCTACCGCCTCGAGCGGGAGCTGGGCGCGGGCGGCATGGCCACGGTGTACCTGGCCCACGACCTCCGGCACAACCGCAAGGTGGCCGTGAAGGTTTTGCGGCCCGAGCTGGCCGCGGCCCTGGGCCACGAGCGGTTCCTGCGCGAGATCGAGATCGCCGCGGGGCTCAGCCATCCGCACATCCTGCCGCTCTATGACAGCGGGATGGCGGGATGGCGGGATAGCGGCATGACCCGCCAGGAGGCGGCCGAGTCCGCGGCGCGAACGGCCAACGGCCAACCGCCAACCGCCAACGAGTTCCTCTTCTACGTCATGCCCTACGTCGAGGGCGAGTCGCTGCGCGACCGCATCCGGCGCGAGAAGCAGCTGCCGCTCGACGACGCCATGGCCATCGCCCGCGAGGTGGCCGACGCGCTGTCGTACGCGCACGCCCGCGGCATCATCCATCGCGACATCAAGCCCGAGAACATCCTGCTCCACAGCGGGCACGCCGTGGTGGCGGACTTCGGGATCGCGCGGGCGGTGGATGCCGCGGGCGGGGATCGCCTCACGGAGACGGGGCTCGCCATCGGCACGCCGTCGTACATGAGCCCCGAGCAGGCGGCCGGCGCCCAGGACCTGGACGGCC
Source organism: Gemmatimonadales bacterium (assembly GCA_036732805.1). GTDB lineage: Bacteria > Gemmatimonadota > Gemmatimonadetes > Gemmatimonadales > GWC2-71-9 > JAOTWJ01. Next base: position 3,358 of record DAINBS010000315.1, read on the forward strand.
GCAGCGACCTGTACGCCCTCGGGTGCGTGCTGTTCGAGATGCTGGCGGGTCAGCCCCCGTTCACGGCGCCCACGGCGGAGGGCGTCGTTCACCAGCACATCACGGCGCAGCCGCCGCCCATCACCCAGCTCCGTCCCGCGGTTCCCGCGGCCGTCGCCGGCGTGTTGCAGCGGGCCCTCGCCAAGAACCCGGCGGACCGGTTCAATCCGGTGGCGCAGTTCGCCGACGCGCTGGGGCAGCAGCGCGGCGTGTCGTACGCGCCGGTACCGCCCAGGCGCCGCTGGCTCGTGCCCGCGGCCGCGGGCGCGACCGTGGTCGTGCTGGGAGTCGTGGGCGTCCTGTCGCTGCGGGGCCCGGCGGAGCGGTTCGCGATCGGCGGCGCCACGCAGGTCACGCTCGACCCCGGCCTCGAGGTGGACGCCGCGATCTCGCCGGACGGCGCCATGGTGGCGT
>DAINBS010000316.1:0-3787 GCA_036732805.1 Gemmatimonadales bacterium
GGCGGTGATGTCGAGCATGGCGAGGCGCGTGCCGACCTGCGAGCCGTCCGGCGCGGGAATGCCCGACAGATCGATGCCGAGCGACTCCGCCGCAAACAACACCACGGCCTCCCACAGCACGGTGGCGTCGGCGGGAAGGTACTGGGACGGGAGGCCCCCGATGGCGATGGCGAACGGGCTCCGCATGCAGAGGCCGCCGTCACAGTCGCGGCGGAAATGGAATCCTTCCTTCGGTACGCCGGTGCCGCGGATTGCGTAGCCGAACCCCCCTGGCAGCGCGATCTGGCCCGCCACGATGTCCAGAAAGAGATCATTTGCATCGGGCGAAGAGAAAGCGCGGTTGTACGACACGCGCAGCGCATGCATCGGAGCCGGCTTGACCACGACGGCCAGCCGTGGCGACAGCGCGAGATCGTTCATCGCGCTGTGATGATCCACGCGGACCGCGCCGGTCACCCGGACGCGCGGGCTCACGGGCCAGTCGGCGTGGGCGTAGGCGCCGACCTCGGTGGTCCCGTCCTCGGCTTCGTTGGCGCCGTGGATCGTGCCGCCGGTGCGCGGGTCCGTCGAGCGCAGGTCCGCGCCGTACAGCAGGCCCACCGGGCCGAGCGTGGCGCCGTGCTGCGCCTGGCCCACGAGCACCCGGGAGTCGTCCACCAGCGGCGCCCCCGTACGGAGCTGGTACGAATCGCCCGCATTGCTCCAGTTGTAGTAGACGTTCACGCCCAGACGGTCACGCCGCAGGCGGACCTGCCCGAACGAGTAGCGCCAGTCCTGCCCCTGAATGCTGCCGAACGGCGTCATGTCCAGGGCGCTCAGGGCCTGCGCGGCGCCGAGCGTCGTCACGATCTCGGTGCGATCGTCCGGCCGCCAGTCGAGCCGCGCCTCGCCGCCCGCGCGGGATAGATCGAAATCCCGTAGCCCAATCCGGAGGGTGTCCGGATTGGCGCCCCCCGCGATGGCCGCGGCGCGGTTCTCGATCTCCTGCGCGTCGTCGGACTCCCAGTCGTCCCCCTGGATGTAGGCGCCGGACAGCTTCACCGCGAGCCGCTGCCCCAGCCGCTCCGCCACCCGGAAGTCGCCGCCGACGCTGCTGCGGGACCCCGCGGTGACGGCCACCACGCCGCCGCGGCTCTCGAAGGGGGACCGGGTGATGAAGTGCAGCACGCCGCGCGGCGCTCCCGGGCCGTAGAGGGCGGAGGCGGGCCCGCGCACCAGCTCGATCCGGTCGAGGTCTTCGCTCCCCGCGGCGATGAGATAGGGGATGTTGAACGAGACCGAGGGGAGGGCCGCGTAGCGGTAGTCGGTGAACAGGAGCACCGCACCCGAGTTCGCGGACGCTTCGCCGCGGACGCTGAACGTCCGCTGCAGCAGGCCCTTGCTGGCCATGTCCACGCCAGGCGCGTCGCGCACCAGCTCCACGGGCGCCAAAGTCGCTGCCTGCTCGATGGCGTCCCGTCCCACGACCGAGACGGCGGCCGGCGCGTCGATGGCGGCCTGCTCGGTCCGCGACACCGACACCACGACCGGATCGAGCGGGACGCCCGCCGCGGACAGCGCGATGGTCAGGTCGAGCGTATCCCCGGCGGCGAGCAGGCGCGTGAAGGTGGCGGGCCGGTATCCAATGCGCGTAACGTGGATGGACACGGAGCCAGGCAGCACATCGCGGACATGAAACCGGCCGCGCTCGTCGGTCGTAGCGCCGGTCCGATGGTCCCCCGCCGTCACGTCGACGCGCACGAGCGCGAGCGGCTCGCTGGTGGAGGAGTCGCGCACCGACCCGCGGACGACCGCTGTCTGGGAGACGGCCGGTGTCACGACGACCACGGCGAGAGCGAGGCCGACCGCGAGGTCGCGGATCATGGCGCGAAGATGCCGCGGCGCGGCGCGAATGTCCAATGCCCAATGTCCAATGTCCAATGTCCAACGGCTTCTACATTGGGCCTTCTACATTGGGCATTCCTACCGCGCCGCCTGGACCTCCCGCGACCGGAGGAGCAGGAACACGGCCGCGCCCACGGTGATCAAGCCGCCCACGCCCAGCGTCGGGCCCACGCCAAACCGCTCGGCGGCGAAGCCGGAGAGGAAGGAGCCGATCGGCGCCATGCCGACGAACGAGAAGGTGTAGACCGAGATGACGCGGCCGCGCAAGTCGTCCGGGACGAGCGTTTGCAGCAGCGTGTTCGTGAGGGCCGTGGCCGTGATCATCGCGAGGCCGAGCACCGTGAGGATCACGAGCGCGACGGGCACCGAGGGAGAAAAGCCGACGGCGGCCACGGAAACGCCGAACAACCCGGCGGCCCAGCCCAGCACCCGGCCTTTGCGGATCCGGGGCGCGAACGTGGCCACGGCGAGTGCGCCGATCAGCGCGCCCGCCCCCACCGCCGACATCATCCAGCCGTACTCGCGGGCCCCCTGCCCCAGCTCGAGGCGCGCCAGCACCGGGAGCAGGGTGAGCGCGGGGAATCCGCAGATGCTCATGACGGCAGTGTTGAGCAGCAGGACCCGGATGCGGGGCTCGGATACGGCGAAGCGCAGGCCGTCGGCGATGTTGGACCAGGCGGACCGGGACGGAACGACGGAAGGGCGGAACGACGGAAGGCGCATGGCCACGAGGGCGACCAGCACGGCGATGTAGCTGAGTCCATTGAAAAGAAAACACGCGGCGACGCCGAAGGCGCCGATCAGGATGCCCGCCACGGCGGGACCCACCAGGCGAGTGGCATTGAACGCCGACGCGTTGAGCGCGATCGCGCTCGCCAGATCGTCCTTCCCGACCACCTCGACGAAAAACGACTGGCGGGCAGGGATGTCGAACGCGGTGGCCGTCCCGAGCAGGGCAGCGAGCAGCACGATGACGCCGATGCTATCGAGGCCGAGGAACACCACGGCGGCAAACCCGAAGGCCACCACCATGGCGGATGCCTGTGTCGCAAGCACCATCCGGTGCCTGGAGACCCGGTCGGCGACGGCGCCGGCATAGAGGCTGAACAGGAGCACCGGCAGGGTGCCCAGCGCCTCCACGAGGCCCACCCAGAAGGCCGAGCCGGTGAGGTCGAGCACGAGCCACGACTGGGCCACCCGCTGCATCCAGATCCCGGTGAGCGAGACGAGGTAGCCCCCGTAGAAGATCCGGAAGTTGCGATGCCTGAACGCTGCGAACGTGGGGAGGGTGCGGAGCCCGCTCGGCATTATCTTCGGCTCCATGCCGAGCGGGAGAGGTAGGTTTGCACGGAACTCCAAGGGGAGCGACCTTGTAGGACATAGCCATGAGATTCACAACGTATGGGAAGTACCTCCCCCAGCTCGCCGACGCGGTCAATCTCCAGGACCTGCTCGACAAGCTGAGCGACTTCCTCCTGCAATCGGGTTTTGCGGGTGGGCCGTCGTGGCATCCGTACTGGGGTGAGTTCGGCGACGAAGACACCAGCTCCCTCGACGCCCTCAAGCAGGCCATCGTGCAGGCCCTGATGGAATCGGGGCAACTCACGCCCGAGATGCTCAAGGTGCTGCGCGGGGAGTCCACGGGTGACGAGCGGCGCGACGCCGAGCTCCAGCAGCAGCTCGCGCAGCTGATCGACCAGGTCGTCCAGCGCCTGATCGACGAGGGGTATCTCAACGTCCAGCAGGCGCCCCAGGTACCGCAGGGACACCAGCCCATGTTCGGGCCAGGCGGGCAGGCCAAGTCCGCAGCTCAGCAGGTGGAGTTCAACCTCACCACCAAGGGCATCGACTTCCTCGGCTACCGCGCGCTGCGCCATCTCCTGGGCAGCATCGGGAAGTCCAG
>DAINBS010000317.1:0-3786 GCA_036732805.1 Gemmatimonadales bacterium
GAAGTCGAGCCGAGGGTCGCGCCGGTCCTCGCGCCCCAGGTGCGCTTCGGTGATCAACCGGCACAGGTTGGCGTACCCGCATGGCGTTTCGGCGAGCAGAGTGACGTGCGTGCCGTCGAGCAGGGTCACTTCCGCGCCGGTGATGGGCTGGAGGCCTTCGTGCTTTGCCGCCTGCGCGAACGCCATCGAGCCGTAGAGGCCGTTGTGGTCGGTGAGGGCGAGGGCGGGGTAGCCCAACTGCACGGCGCGATGGACGAGCGCTTCGGGAGACGAAGCGCCGTCCAAGAAAGAGAATGCCGAGTGGCAATGCAATTCGATGTACACAGCGAGCATCGAGAAAGAGAGGGAGTTTGGCAGAGAAGAGGGGCAGAGGGGCAGAGAAGAGGGCCTTACCTTGTCTCTGCCCCCCTGCCCCTCTTCTCACGGTTTCTGAAGAAACCATTCACCCGTCGTCAGATCTTCGAAGAGCACCACGTGCGCCCCTCCTTCCAAGACGACCTCGACGTAGCGGCGGTGGATGGGGGCGCGCCACCATTCATCCTGCACGATCCAGGTTTCGACGACCTCCTCCACCCTCTTCCCCCCGACCCCGACGGGAGCCTCCCCGTCCTCCCTGCCACCCCCGACGGGATCTCCTCCCCTCTCCGCCCCACCACCGACGGGATTCCGCCCATCCACCCCACCCTCCCGACGGGATGGAGCGTCTGCTCCCCCGATCCCTCGATCTCTCGATCCCTCGACCCCTCTATCACTCCATCCCTCGATCCCTCTATCCCTCGAATCACCGTCGTTCTCCACGACCTCCGTCGGCAGCCCCCACGCGTCACTCACCACGAGCACGGAGGCGGGCAGGTTCAGGGCTCGAAGGCGATCAGGGCGTAGCGGCGTTCGGGAAGACGGGACCATGGCTGCACCTCCACGACGCGGTAGAGCATGTGGCGCTTGAGGCGCTGGTGGATTTCGCGCGCGGCGCCGCGGAGCGCGCGGCGGCGGCCGGCCCGCGCGGCGGCGGCGGCGTCGCGCGCGAAGAGCTGCAACTCGTCCGTGCCGCGGGCGAACGCGGTGAACTCGATCGCCAGCGACTCGACGGCGCCGGTGGGCGGGGTGCGCTCGAGATGCGTGAGCAGCGGCGCGTGGATGCGCTCGCGGAGTGCGGCCGGGTCCTTGAGCATGACCTCGATCATCCACGAGGCCCCCTGCTCGAGCGTCGCGCGGACGCGCACGGTCTGCACGCGCCAACCGGTGCGGCGCGGATCGCGGAGCGCGTGCTCGATCAGCACGCCGATCGTGTGCGCGATCATGCCACGGTCGGCCACGGGCGACGGATAGTCGAGCGAGGCCACGATGGGCTGGGGGCGCGCCTTGCCCGTGACGGGCTCGTCGAACACGCCCGCCGCGAGCCGCCACGCGGCTTTGCCCTCGCGCCCGAACTGCGCGGTGACGGCGGCTTCGGGCAGTGCCGCGAGGTCGCCCAGGGTCTTCAGGCCAAGCTGGATGAGCCGGCGGTGGTTGTCGGGATGGAGCGGGAGCGCGGCGACGGGCTGGGACTTGAGGAATGCTCCCCGTCCCCCGTCGCTCACGATGATAGGGTTGCCTGGCGTTGCCCGGGTTGCCGCGACCCAGGCGGTGAACTTGCCCCTTGCCCAGCCTAGCCGCACCACCCTGACGGGATCCCCACGTCCCTTCACCCCACCCCCGACGGGATCCTCCCCCCGCTCCACCGCCCGGCCGACGGGATGCCGCCCATCCTCTCCGCCCTCCCGACGGGACGCGCCGTTCCTACTCTCTGCCCCTCTGCCCCTCTCATCTACCGTCGCTTCAATGATCTCCAATTGCTGTCGTGGCGATCCGTACAGTCCTTCAAGACCATCTACGCCTACAAACGCCCGCCCCAGCTCCGCTGGCTCGATCACGGGGCTCACGCTTTCGAGGCGCAGGAGCAGCTGCGCGAACTGCTCGTCGTAGAACACGGGATCGGGCTCTACGAGTGCGAGGGTGGGACACAGGCCAATGGCCTGGCTGACCGTGAGTCCGGGCTTCACGCCCTGCCGCCGCGCGAGCGCGGACACCTGCCAGAGGCGGCGGCTGTCTTCCGGCGCCAGCACCGCCGTAGGGCGGTCGACAAGATCGGGCCGGCGTGCCTCTTCGCAGCGGAGCGGAAAGGCCGGAATCCAGAGGCAGACGGCAGCCTGACTCCTGAGGGCTTTCACCGGCGGTCCCTCCCCGCTCCCCGCTGCCACCCGGCGGTCCCACCCCACCCTCCCGCTCCACCTGGCGGTCCCGCCCAGCCCGGCCCAGCCGCCCGGCGGTCACGGCGATCGCTCTGGGCACGACTCCTCGTCTCTGCCCCTCTGCCCCTCTCTTCGCGCATTTGCAACAGCCCGGGACGGTGGTAAACCCGAATATATCCCGAAGACCGGTACGTGCAAGGGAACGGTCCGTTTCTTGTCTATGTTGTTTTGTTACAAAGCGTTACGTTGGTTTGTCAGCTTCCGGGAGTCAGGCTTGGTAAGGAACGCGCCCCTTTCGGCATTTCCTGTCTGTGCCGGGCGATGAGGCCGTGACCGCGTCCGAGTGGTCCGAGAGCGAGGCCGTGGCGCGCGCCCGACTGGGCGAGCCGGAGGCGCTGGCGACGCTCTATCATCAGCACGGCAAACAATTGTTCGGGCTGGCGTGGCGGCTTACCGGATCGCGCGCGGACGCGGAGGACGTGGTGCAGGACCTGTTTGTCGGGCTGCCGGAGGCGCTGAGGCGTTACGAAGACCGCGGGCGGGTGGAGGCGTGGCTGCGGGCGGTGGTCGTGCGGCTCGTCCTCATGCGCAAGCGCGCCGAGCGGCGGCGCGGCGAGGTCGACCTGCTGCCTGACGATGCGCGGTCGGTGCCGCCGGACGGCGGCGTGCTGACCCGCGCCGACCTGGACCAGGCGCTGCGGGCGCTGCCGGACGCGATGCGCACGGTGTTCGTGCTGCGGGCGCTCGAGGGCTACTCTCACGCGGAGATCGGCACGCTGCTCGGCATCCGGGCGGGGACCTCGGAGGTGCGGTATCACCGCGCGGTGCAGCGGCTGCGTGCGGCGCTGAGGGAGCCGTGACGATGGCGCATCTTCGCGAGCGCATGTTGGTGAGGTATGCGGACGGCGAGGTCTCGGAGCGGGTGCGCCGAACGGTGGCGGAGCATCTCCTGGAGTGCCCGCGCTGCCGCGCGACCGTGGATGTCTTGGGCCTGGTGCGTGCATCGGCTTCCAGCCCCCCGTCGCCGTCCGACGGGCTGCTCACGGGCGCCGTCGAGCGCCGAGCGGCGGGTGAGCGTGTGCTGCTCCCAACAGGTGGATTCGGATTCCTTCAACGGCGGTGGCGCATTGCCGCGCTGGCGTCCGCAGGGGCGGCGGCGATTCTCGCAGTTTCCCTGGTGCCTGCCGGCCGTACCGGGTCGGATCAGGCACCCATGCACGAGGAGGGCTGTATGTCGGGCACGCGTTCCGCGTTCTACGCGATCGTGGTGGGGTCGGGAGTTGCCTGCGCGGACGCTCCGACGGCATTCGAGCTGCCGGACAGCGCGTACGAGCCGGTCACGTCGCTGGCCCCGGACCGCATTGCGGCCGGTACATACGTCTACGAGGACGTCATGTGGACCGACGGGCTGGTGGCGAGTCCGCAGCGGCACACCGAGTACACGCTGAGACCGACGATGGTAGAAGGTTCGTCCGTGTGGGAAGTGCGCGCCAGCTATGCGTATCGATTCGTGGCCGGCCGGTACGCGAGGACTGGGAATACGGAAGTGGCGTGG
>DAINBS010000318.1:0-3769 GCA_036732805.1 Gemmatimonadales bacterium
TCCGTGGGCGGGTGACGTGTACGACACGTATCAGACGCGCACGCCGGTGAATCCGTTCACCGGCGATTCGGCGCGGCCGGGGCCGCTGTTCGGTCACGGCCCGGACTTTGGGTACTTCTACTACGGCGCCATCTGGTACGGCGACGAGCTGTGGAACGGCGGCCGCATGCGCGACGTCAACGGCGACGGCCTGCTCGATGACGTGGACGGGCTTGCCTGGGACGACGCCGACAACGCGGGCAGGGGCTTCCGCGAGTGGGAGCCGTTCACCCACCCCACGCTCGGCCCCGTCGAGATTGGCGGATTCCAACCCAAGTTCTTCTCGCAGAACGGTCCGACGCATCAACTCGAGCGCTGGGCGCGCAATCAGGCGCTGTTCAACCTCCAACTCGCCCTGCATCTGCCCCGCCTCGACGCCACGCGGGTCACCCCGCAGCGCATCGCGTCCCGTGGGGACAGCACGGACTACGAGGTGACGGTGTCGTGGACCAACGCCGGCCACCTGCCGACGGCCCTGCGCCAGGCGCAGCTGGTGAAGATCGTGCAGGAAGACCGGGTCCGGCTCCAGTTCGACAGCACACTCACGCGGCCGATCGGGCCCGTGGTGCGGATCGTGGAACCCGCGCGGCAGGACAAGGAGATCGGCTCGGGGTGGACGCAGCCGGGTGAGCGGAAGACTGTCAGGTTCGTCGTGCGGACCTACGGTGTCCCGGGTGTACAGGGCAAGGTGCGCGTGCTCTCGACGCGCGGTGGAATGGTGGAGCTCCCGCTCACGCTGGGCAACCCGCCGGACTGAGCGACCTGCGGTTCGGCTGATCGTTGGGGCGGCGGTTGTCCCGCCGCCCGCGCCAGGGTATCATTAGCAGCGCACGAGGCGTTCGGCCGCCACGGCCGGATGCGACGAAGTGCCGCCCGCCTGGTGCACCCCCGTCCACAACCGAGTGCAAGCAAACAACGCCGTTCGCCGGCCGCCCGTCCCCGTTGGGTTCGGGGGCCGGATGACTCACCCAGACCAGGACATAGTGTGTCGTTTCAAAGTCTCTCTCTGCACCCCGATCTCCTCAAGGCGATCGTCAAACTCGGCTTCGTTCAGCCGACCCCCATTCAGCGGGATGCGATTCCGCCGGCGCTGGCCGGGCGGGACGTGCTCGCCTGTGCCATGACTGGCAGCGGCAAGACGGCCGCGTTCCTCCTGCCCATCCTGCACCGTCTGATGGACAGGCCGCGCGGCACGACGCGGGCCCTCGTGCTGGCCCCGACCCGCGAGCTGGCTGCGCAGATCCTCGAGGACCTGCGGGAGCTGGCCGCCTTCACCCCGTTGCGGGGCGCCGCCGTGTTCGGGGGTGTCGGGATGGGTCCGCAGGAGGAGGCGTTCCGGAAGCGGGTGGACTTCATCGTTGCCACCCCGGGCCGCCTGCTGGACCACTTCCGGCAGCCGTATGCCCGGCTCGACGGACTCGAGCACCTCGTGCTCGACGAGGCGGATCGCATGCTGGACATGGGCTTCCTGCCGGACATCAAGCGGGTGCTCCATCACCTGCCCAAACAGCGGCAGACGCTGTTCTTCAGCGCGACACTGCCGCCGCCCATTCTCAAGCTCAGCCGGGAGATGCTCCGGGAGCCGGTCACGATCAACATCGAGCGGGCGGCCGCGCCCGCCGTGGGCGTGACGCACGCGGTCTACCCCGTGCCCCAGCAGCTCAAGGCCAAGCTGCTCACGACCTTGCTCGAGCGCGGTGTCATGGACGACGCGCTGGTGTTCACCCGCACCAAGCACCGCGCCGAACGCCTGATGAAGCACCTCGTGAAGGCCGGGATCAGCGCCGAGCGGATCCATGGCAGCAGGTCACAGGCGCAACGCACCAAAGTCCTGGCGGGATTCAAGCGCGGCGAGCACCGGGTCCTGGTCGCCACCGATATCGCGGCCCGCGGCATCGACGTCGAGGCGCTGGGGCACGTCGTGAACTTCGACGTCCCCGTGGTGCCCGAGGACTACATCCATCGGGTCGGCCGCACCGCGCGCGCGGAGCTGACGGGCGACGCCCTGACGTTCGTCGCGCCCGAGGAGGCCCCGGAACTGCGGGCCATCGAGCGGGCCATCGGCAAGCGCCTGCCCACGGTGACCCTGTCCGATTTCGACTATCGCGCGGCGCCGGAGGCGCACCTCGAAATCCCGCTTGGCGAGCGCATCGCGGCGATCCGGGCGCGGAAGGCCGAGGAGCGGGTGCGCGCGAAGGCGAACGCCGCGCGGCGCGAGGCCCGGGCGACGGCCGCCGAAGGGCGTCGGGCGTTCGGGCGGTAGTCACGGCTTTGGCGGGTGGTTACCGTGGGGCGCGCGGCGTGAGCGAGTCGAGCCGCAATGCGAACAGCCACGGCCATCGCTTGCCCGTCACCAGCAGATGGCCGGATTCCTGGTCGAACGCAATCCCGTTGAGGACGTCGGTGGCAGGGGTCCGGTCCCGCTCGGGGAGCAGCCCCGCCAGGTCGATCCACTCGAGCACGGTGCCGCTGTCCGGATCCACGCGGACGATCCAGTCACTCTGATACACGTTCGCGAAGATCACACCCTGGACGTACTCCAGCTCGTTGAGCTGGGAGAGCGGGGATCCCTGGTCCCGCACGGTCACCTCGCGGATGACCGCGAAGGTCGCGGGGTCGAGGAACCGCAGGCGGGCGGTGCCATCGCTCATGATGAGCGCGTTGCCATCCGTCGTGAGGCCCCATCCCTCCCGCTCGTAGCGGAACGAGTCGAGCGGGGCGAGCGTGGACGCGTCATAGACGTAGCCGACCATGTTCTTCCAGGTCAGCTGGTACAGCCTGCCGTTGAGGAAGGTGAGGCCTTCGCCGAACCGGTCGGACGCGAGGGGCGTGGCGGCCTCGACCTGACCGGTCGCGCGATTCAGGCGGCGGACCTGCGATTGGCCGTACAGACCGGTGCTCTCGTACAGGTCCCCACCGACGGCTACGAGCCCCTGCGTGTACGCGGCGGTGTCGTGCGGGACCCTGCCGACCACCTGGTAGGGCCTGCCGCCCTTGTGACCGCAACCGACGGCAGCGGTTGCGAGCGCGAGGACGGCGAGGCCGTACCGGATGAGTGGGGTGCGGATCAGCGGTTCCGTGGCGGCGCGGGTGGCAGAGCGTCCACGAACTCGGCCATCCGCTTTCGCGTGACCTCGTCCGGGATGCGGCCGATGCCGCCGCCGATGTTGTCGGCCATGTGGCCGGCCTGGCTGGTGGCCGGCGTCACGACGGTCACGGCCGGATGGCCCAGCACGTACTTGATGAAGAACTGCGCCCACGTGGCCGCGTCGAACTCCCGGGCCCACGCCGGCGGCGTCTCCTGTCCAGCCACGCGCTGGAACAGCCGCGTGCGACCGAAGGGCACGTAGACCAGCACGCCGATCTTCCGCTCGATGGCGAGCGGGAGAATCGTCTCCTCCACGTTCCGGTTGTCGATCGCGTAGTCGACGCCGATGAAGTCGAGCGGCTCGTTCCGCATGACCTCCTCGAGCTGCGGGTACTGGCGGTCGCTCGTGGACGTCACGCCCAGGTAGCGGATCCTGCCCTCGCGCTTGAGCTCCTTGAGGATGCCGAGCTGGGTCGGGATGTCGGCCAGGTTGTGCACCTGGATCAGGTCGATCTTCGGCACCCGGAACTTCTGGAACGAGGCCTCGATCTGCGCGCGGGCGGCGGCAGGGTCCGCCGCGCCGTCACCGCGCCCCGCCACGTTGACCTTGGTGGCCCAGAAGATCCGGTCGGCGACGCCCAG
>DAINBS010000319.1:0-3764 GCA_036732805.1 Gemmatimonadales bacterium
CACAACGCGGTGGGCTTCTTCCTCACCACCCCGTTCCTGGGCCTGATGTACTACTTCCTGCCGCGGGCCGCGGAGCGGCCGGTGTACAGCTACCGGCTGTCCATCATCCACTTCTGGGCCCTGGTGTTCATGTACATCTGGACGGGGCCGCACCACCTGCTGTATTCGGCGCTCCCCGACTGGGCGCAGACGCTGGGCATGGTCTTCAGCATCATGCTGCTGGCGCCCTCCTGGGGCGGAATGCTCAACGGCCTGCTCACGCTGCGCGGCGCGTGGGACCGCGTGCGCACCGATCCGGTGCTCAAGTTCATGGTGGTGGCCGTGAGCTTCTACGGCATGTCCACCTTCGAGGGCCCGATGCTCTCGATCCGGGCCGTGAACGGCCTGGGCCACTACACGAACTGGATCATCGGCCACGTGCACAGCGGCGCGCTGGGCTGGGTGGGCATGATCACGTTCGGCATCCTCTACTGGCTTGTGCCGCGGCTGTGGGACCGCGACCTGGCGTACCCGAAGTGGGCCACGAGCCACTTCTGGCTCGCCACGATCGGCATCGTGCTGTACACCGTGTCGATGTGGGTGGCCGGCCTCAGCGAAGGGCTCATGTGGCGGGCGGTGAGCGACCAGGGCATGCTGGCGACCCCCGCGTTCATGGACATCGTGAACCGGCTGATGCCGTACTACTGGCTCCGCCTGGTCGGCGGTTCGATGTTCCTGATCGGCGTGCTGATGATGGTGTGGAACCTGATCGCGACGGTGCGCGGCGCCCGCCCGCTGGTGCAGGCGATCCCGGCTCCGGCCGCGTCCTGAGGAGGAACCGACCATGACAGACATGACACCCAGGGAGCGGTTCCACCGCCGGGTGCTCGAGAACAAGGCGGGCCTGTTTGCCATCGTCACCACGGTCGCGATCTCGATCGGCGGCATCGCCGAGATCGTGCCGATGTTCACGCGGGCGGCCGGCCCGGAAACGCCGGACTGGGTGACCCCCTACACGCCGCTCGAGGCGGCGGGGCGCGACATCTACATCCGCGAGGGCTGCTACACGTGCCACTCGCAGATGGTGCGGCCCATGCGCGCGGAGCTGCTGCGGTACGGCGAGTGGACCCGGGCGGGCGAGTACCGGTACGACCACCCGTTCCTGCTGGGTTCCCGGCGGATCGGGCCGGACCTCCAGCGCGTGGGCGGCAAGTATCCCGACGCCTGGCACTACGAGCACATGCGGGACCCGCGGAGCACCTCGCCGGGCAGCATCATGCCGGTCTACGCGTGGCTGCTCGAGCGGACCATCAACGCGGCGGACGTGCAGGCGTCGGTGCGCGCCCTGAAGAAGGTCGGGGTGGCGTACTCGGACGCCGACGTGGGCGGCGTCGCCGCGAACATTGCGCAGCAGGGACAGGAGATCGCGGCCCGCCTGGCCGGGTCGGGAATCCAGAGCGCGGCCGACCGCGAGATCGTCGCCCTGATCGCGTACCTCCAGCGGCTGGGCGTGGACGGGCGGCGCGCCGTCGAGGCGGGGCTCACGGCCCCGACGAAGTCGGAATGAACCAGGTCCTTCAGGCCGCGGCCGAGCAGGTGCGGCTGGGCTGGGTGCTCGGGGTCATGACGGTCGTCTTCGTGGCATGGTTCGTCGGTTGGACCGTGTGGGCGTTCCTGCCGCGCAACCGCGCGCGCTTCGAAGAGGCGGCCCGCATGCCCCTCACGGATGGAGGAGACTCGTGAGCAAGCACGTCGAGCGCGACAAGGTCCTCGGCCACGAAGACGAGGCCGACGGCATCCAGGAGTACGACAACCCGCTGCCCGACTGGTGGCTCGGCCTGCTGTGGCTGACGATCATCTGGGCGGGCGCGTATCTGGTCCACTACCACTTCATCGCGCACCGGTCGCCCCAGAAGGCGCTCGCCGCGGAGATCGCGGCGGCCGAGTCCCGCTGGCCCGCCCAGGCGCCAGCCGCCGCGGCGCTGGTGCTGACCGAGGAATCCGCCGAGGAGGGCGAGGACGTGTACGAGAGCAACTGCGTGCCGTGCCACGGGGCGGAGCTCAGGGGCGGGATTGGGCCCAGCCTGGTGGACGACGTGTGGATCCACGGCGGCGCGCCCGACCAGATCCTCACGACCATCGTGAATGGTGTGCCTGCCAAGGGCATGCTCTCCTGGGGCCCGATCCTCACGGCGGAGCAGATCAACCACGTCACCGCGTACGTCGTCGAGCAGAACGCGAAGGCGCTCGACCGGCCGTTCCCGCCGGGAGGCGAGTCGGACGACGACGAGGACGACGGGGAGCACGGCGAGCGGTAGATGCTGGGGTTTGCGGGGACCCGCGAATGGGTGGAGGCGCAGTCCGTCACCGGAACGTTCACGACGATCCGCCGCTGGACGTTCCTGGCGTTGCACGTGATCCTGTTCGTGACGCCGTGGATACCTGTTGGCGGGCATCCGGCGGTCCTCGTGGACATCCCCCACCGGCAGGTGTTCGCGTTCGGCAACGTCTACACGGCGGCCGACACGATCTTCCTGCTCATCATCGTGCTGTTCCTCGCGTTCTCGCTGTTCTTCTTCACGTCGCTGTTCGGCCGGCTGTGGTGTGGCTACGCGTGCCCGCAGACCGTGTTTCTCGAGGCCTGGATCCGCCCCATCGAGCAGTGGATCGAGGGCGACCGGAGCCGGCGCCTGCGGCGGCAGCGGCAGGGGCCGTCGTTCGACGTGGCGTGGCGGCGGGCGGTGAAGTGGCTCGCCTTCGCGATCGTGGCGGTCGTCGTGGCGATGGCGTTCGTGAGCTACTTCGCCGGCGCCCGCGACCTCTGGACCGGGAAGGGCGGCCCCGTCGAGTACGCGATCGTCGCGGCCTTCGGCGCCGTGTTCTTCCTGGACTTCGCCTGGTTCCGCGAGCAGTTCTGCAACTACCTCTGCCCGTACGCCCGGTTCCAGGGGGCGCTCACCGACGACCAGACCATCCAGGTCACGTACTTCCCGGCCCGCGGCGAGCCGCGCGGCGGCAAGAACGCGGGCGAGGAAGGGCGGTGTATCGACTGCGGCAAGTGCGTGGTCGTCTGCCCGCAGGGGATCGACATCCGCGACGGGTTCCAGCTCGAGTGCATCGCGTGCAGCCGCTGCATTGACGCGTGCACGGGCGTGATGCCGCAGCTGGGACACGCCTCGCTCGTGGGGTACAGCAGCCTGGTGGAGATGCAGGGCGGGCGCCGGCCGCGGTTCCTGCGTCCGCGCACCCTCGCGTACGCCGCCCTGCTCGTGGGTCTCGTGGTGGTGGGGGCCGGGATGGCGCGGAACCGGGTGCCGTTCGAAGTCACGGTGAACCGCGCCCCGGGCTCGCTGTTCACCGTGGATGGCGATGGCGCCGTCCGGAACACGTTCCTGCTCAAGATCACGAGCAACGAGCCACAGCCCGGGCCGGTGACATATACCGTGCTGGTGGACGGTCTTCCCGGCGCCGAGGTCATCGTGCCGCCGTTCACGCTCCGGCCGTCGGAGAGCCACACGGCGCCGCTCATCGTGCGCCTCCCCGCCCTGGACACCGTCGCGCGGACCATGCCGTTCCGCGTGCACGTCACCGCGCCGAGCGGCGAGGTGACCGTGGAGGCCACGTTCAAGACGGGGGCGGCCGTTGGCGAGTGAACGCCGCCGGGACCTGCGCTGGCCCGTCGCGATCGCGGTGGGGCTGTTCCTCGTGATCCTGGTGAACCTCGCGTTCATCTACATCGCGGTGAGCGGCAAGGACGAAATCGTCCCGACGTACCGCACCGAACG
>DAINBS010000320.1:0-3749 GCA_036732805.1 Gemmatimonadales bacterium
CCAGCAGGCGATTCGCTTCAGCTCTCATTCGTTGAAGGCGGTGGCGCTGTCTAACTCATAATTGTGCAGACCTGCATAACGCCATATCAGAGCGGCAGCCTCGCAGCCTAGCAACGACCGCATCACCGGCGCGGACGCGCCAACCTCCTGCCGCCATCGAGTTTGGCCCGGCACTCCAGGCTCGGCGCGCGCGGTTAGCCTGCGGGCGGACCGTCTGTATAACATGCGGCCCCCATTCCGCGGAATCCAGAGCCCCCCGGCCGCCAACCCGCCCAGCCCGACCCCAGCCGGGCCCTCCTACACCGGGCCCTTCTACAGAAGACCGTCCGCCGGGCTCCTCACGCCCAGCCCCGGCCGGTTCAGGACATGCGTATAGATCATGGTCGTCCGCACGTCCCGGTGCCCCAGGAGCGCCTGCACGGTCCGGATGTCCTGGCCCCGCTCCAGCAGGTGGGTCGCAAACGAGTGCCGCAACGTGTGGCACGTGGCCCGCCGACTCAGCCCCGCCGCCAGCACGGACTGCCGCAACGCCCGCTGCACGACCGTCGGATGCAGATGATGCCGGTGCAGCCGGCCCGTCCGCCGATCCCTGTACGTCCGCGTCGCGGGGAAAATCCACTGCCACGGCCACTCCCGGCCCGCCCGCGGGAACTTGCGGGCCAACGCGTCCGGCAGCGGAACCGCGAACGCCGGATCCTCGAGGTCGCGCCGGAACCGATCCCGCACCGCGTCGAGGTGCCGGGCGAGGACCTCTCGCAGCCCGTCCGGCAGCGTGGTCACGCGATCCCGTCCGCCCTTCGCGTCCCGAACCACGATCCGGCCGCGCCCCAGTTCCACGTCTTTCACTCGGAGCCGCAGTCCCTCGTGCAGTCGCAGCCCCCCGCCGTAGAGCACCCACCCGATCAGTCCGGGCACCCCCGCCATGCCGTCCAGCACCTGCTTCACCTCGGCGGGCGAGAGCACCGTCGGCAGCCGCACCGGCCGGCGCGCCCGCACCACGCCGTCGAGCCAGCCCAGGGGGTACCCCAGTACTCACGATAGAGGTAGAGCAGCGCGGCCAACGCCTGGTTCTGGGTTGCCGCGCTCACGCGCCCCCGTACCGCAAGGTCGGTCAGGAATGCCGTGACCTCGGCCTCGCCCAGCTCCCCCGGGTGTCGCAGCCCGGCAAACCGGACGAATCGGCGCACCCAATGCACATAGGCCCGCTCGGTCCGCGGACTGTAATGCCCGGCCCGGAGCCGGCGCCTGACGTCGCCCAGCAAGCCACCCGCCGCCATGTCCAAGACTGCATCGGCGCCCGGGAAAACACCGTACCGCAATGATGCCAGACGGATCCCGGCACCGCAGGACGAATCTCACCCGCGACCGGGCGCGGCGCTCCGCCTCCACAACCCGTACGCAGGGACCCCGAGCGCGATGATCCCGCCGCCCACAAGCGCGTTCACCGGATTCGACAGCACGGTGGAGGCCACCGCGAATGCCCCCGCCCCCACGAAGAACCCCGGTACCCAGGGGTAACCCGGGCACCGGAACCCGCCCGTTTCTCCTGCCCTCACTGCCCCTCCTGCCCTCTTTGCCCTCCTCCGATACACGAACAGCGTCACCCCGACGGCCGCAAAGAAGATCCAGTCGCCGAACACGACGTAGTCGAGCAGCTGACCGTACGTCTTTGTGGCGACGAGGAGGGCGGCCCAGCCTCCCTGAATCAGGATGGCGACGGCGGGAACGCGCGACCGGTCGGAGAGGCGTGCGGCCCGCCCGAAGAACACGCCGTCGGCCGCCATGGCCTGGTAGACCCGCGGGGCGGAGAGGATGGCGAGGTTCAGGAACCCGAACGTCGAGACGGCAATGCCCAGCGCGATGAACGTGGCACCCCAGGGTCCGATCAGCCCGCGCATCACGTCCGACGCCGGCGCGGTGCTGGCCGCGAGGCCCGGGACGCCCAGCACCCGGACGTACACGATGTTCGCGAGCAGGTACACCAGCACGACGATGCCGACGCCAATCACCAGGGCGCGGGGCAGATCACGCCGCGGCGCCTTCATCTCCCCGGCGACGAAGTTGGTGCTCTGCCAGCCGCCGTAGGCGAAGAGGACGGGGATGAGGGCGACTCCGACGGCAGTGAGGGCAGTCAGGGCAGTGAGGGCAGGAGGGGCAGGGGCGGCATGGGTGGCTGGAGCCGCCGGCGTCCAGATGAGCCCCACGGCGATCAGCGCGGCCAGGGCGGTGAGCTTGAGAACGGTGAGCACGTTCTGGACAACGGCGCCCGGCTTGATGCCGAGCAGGTTGACGCCGGACAGCAGGGCGATGGCGGCCACGGCGAGGACCGGGATGCCGGATCGCGGCGCGCCGGTGAGATCGGCGGCGTAGCTCGCGAACGTCACGGCAACGGCGGCGATCCCGCCGGAGTTGATCACGAGCAGCTCGGTCCAGCCGTACAGGAAGCCCACCAGCGGACCGAGTCCGTCGCGCAGGTAGACGTATCCGCCCCCCGCTTCGGGCTTGAGCGCCGCCAGCTCGGCAAAGACGAATGCGCCGGCCAGGGCCACCGCGCCGCCCAGCACCCATACGCCGATGGTGAGCCACGCGGTTGGCGCCCGCTGCGCCACGACGGCGGGGTTGAGGAAGATGCCGGCGCCAATGATCCCGCCCACCACGAGCATGGTGGCGTCGAACAGGCCAAGTCGGCGGGCGTACTCCTGGCCGGACGGCGGCATGACGGGCCAAGGTGCGGCCGTCATGCGACTCCCGCAAGCCGCGGTCTACCGGTCCTCGTCGTGGAGGAACTGGAGCACCGCGATCTCGTCGCGGCGCAACGCGGCGGTGGGGCGCTCCCGCCGCTTGCCGGTGGGGAGCTCCGCGGCTTGGGGGGCGGTGTGTCCGGCCAGGTAGCCGTCGAACACCACGGGATGCACGTAGTACTTCCGGCAGACCGCGCGCGTGTTGCCGAGCCGCTTGGCCACGGCGTCGATCACGCGCACGAGATTGCGTTCCGCCTCGCGGCGGCTTTTCGCCGGCCCGATGTCGCGCAGCTCCTTGGCGGCGAGCATCGTGCCCGCCCAGGTGCGGAAGTCCTTGGCCGTCACGTCGTGCCCGGTCGTTTCCCGGAGGTAGGCGTTCACGTCATCCGAGGAGATGGCCTGGCGCCGTCCCTGTTCGTCGATGTACTGGAACAGCTCCTGGCCCGGCAGGTCCTGGCACTGCTGGACGATGCGCGCAAGCCGGCGGTCGGTCACGGCCACCTCGTGGGGGACGCCGCTCTTGCCGCGGAACGTGAAGCGGAGCGTGGCCCCGCGCACCTGGACGTGGCGCCCCCGGAGCGTCGTGAGCCCGAAGGACCGGTTGGTGCGCGCGTACTCGTCGTTGCCGACGCGAATGAGCGTCTTGGCGAGCAGGCGGACCACGGTCGCGAGCACTTTGCGACGCGTGAGCCCGCGCGTGCGCATGTCCCGCTCGATGCGCTGGCGCAGGTGCGGCAGCACCTCGCTGAACTCGAGCATGCGGCGGAACTTCGATTCGTCGCGGGCGGCGCGGTAGGCGGGATGGTATCGGTACTGCTTGCGGCCCCGGGCGTCGCGCGCCGTGACCTGGAGGTGGCCGCGCGGGTCCGGGCAGATCCAGACGTCGCTCCACGCCGGCGGGATGGCCAGGGAGTTCAGCCGGCGGCGTTCGGCGGCATCGGTGATCCGGTCGCCGTCCGGCCGGTAGTACGCCCATCCGGTTCCCACTCGGCGGCGGCGGATGCCGGG
>DAINBS010000321.1:0-3740 GCA_036732805.1 Gemmatimonadales bacterium
TGCTCCTGCTGCCCGACTACGGAGTGGGCATCTTCGCGCTGGCGAATCGCACCTACTCCGGACCGCGCTCCCCCGTGTGGGACGCTGCGGTGACGCTGCTGCGGGAAGGGCACCTGAAGGGAAGGCCAGCCGCGGTCGCCCCCGCGCTGGCGACGGCCTACGCCGCAGTCAGGACGATGTTCGGCGCGGGCGCGGTGACTGCGGCGGGCGACGTGCTGGCGATGAACTTCCTCATGGACCGGGATGCCGAGCATTGGGCGCGCGAGCTCGCCGCGCTGAAGGCGCAGGTGGGCGCATGCGATACCACGGCGCCGATCGCGCCCACGGGCGCGCTGTCGGGCGACTTCACGTGGCGGTGTGAGACGGGCCGCGTGCGCGGGTCTGTGCTGCTGGCGCCGACGCCCGCGCCGAGCATCCAGTCGCTGAGTCTGACACGTGCCGCCCCCTGAGGGACGGCACGCACGGATCGCGGGGCGTCAGCCCACGTGCCGGGCGAGCAGGTCCCGGACGTCGTCAGGCAGGGGCGCCGATGCCCTGCGCGTGGTGTCGAAGCACACCTCGACCGTCCTCTGCGTCGCGCAATGCGTCATCGAATCGGCCTCATAGAGGCGCATTTCGTAGCTGAAGCTCTTCCGCCCCGTCTTCGTGAGCGCGCCCGTGACCAGCACCAGCTGGCCTGCCGTGAGCTCGTGCAGGAAGTCGATGGTGAGCGTCGCAACGACCGTGCCCAGGCCGCGCGATCGCAGGTCGGTGAGCGATACGCCCGCCTTCGTCAGGATCTGCCAGCCAGCCTCATCGAAGATCGCGGCGTAGTGGCGGACGTTCATGTGCCCGTAGACATCGCACTGCGCCGGCATCACGATGGTCCGGTACAGCTCATGCCAGTGCAGGCTCATCGCCGCAGCGCGCGACCTGCGCGCGTTCCCGTCATCTTCCCGTCAGCCAGCACAAGCTGCCCGTTCACGACCACCGCCGACACACCCTCGGCATACTGGTGGGGCTTCTCGAACGTCGCGAGGTCCTTCACCGTCGCCGGGTTGAAGACGACTACGTCCGCCTTCATGCCGGGGCGGATGATGCCGCGATCGGACAGGCCCATGCGCTGGGCCGGAAAGCCGGACATCTTCCGAACGGCCTCCTCCAGCGTCAGCACCTTCTTCTCGCGCACATAAACACCGAGCACGCGCGCGAACGTGCCGTAGGCGCGCGGGTGGGGAACGTTCCTGCCGAACGTGGGCACGCCCGGCGCCGCGTCCGACGCGATCATCGTGGCGGGGTGCGTCATGATGCGCACGAGATCCTCCTCGTTGATCGCGTGGTAGACCGCGCTGCACCCGCCCTTCTCGACGATCTCGACCACCAGTTCCGCGGCGCGTTGGACGGTCACGGGCCGGCCGCGGTCGCGCAGCACCTGGGCCAGGCTCTTGCCCGCGAGGCTGGGATCCCAGCCGCAGGCTGCCAGCACGACGTTTCCCGGATCGCCGCCGCCGCGGTCGTTCTCGATCGCCGTCGCGATGGCCTCGAGCACCTTGCCGCGCGTGGTCTCGTCGCGCAGCCCCTTCAGCATTGCCTCGCGCCCGCCGGCCTGCGCCCACTGCGGCACGAGGCCGCCCTGGATGGAAGTGCTCGACGCCGTGTACGGGTACTGATCGATGGTGGCATCCACGCCCCGGGCGCGCGCCTCGTCTATCAGGCGCAGCGTGTCCACGCTCCTGCCCCAGTTCACCTTGCCGATGATCTTGTGGTGCGTCACCTGCGTCGGCAGGCCGCCACGCTCGCCGATGGCGATGGTGTCGCGCACGCTGTCGAGGACGTGTGCGGCTTCATCCTTCATGTGTGACTGGTGAATACCGCCGAACTGGCCGGCGACACGCGCGAGCTCGATGACCTCTTCGAGCGGCGCGTAGTTGCCGGGGACGTAGAACAGCCCCGTGCTCATGCCAAAAGCGCCCTCGCGCATCCCCGTGCGGACCAGCTCGCGCATCCGCTCCAGTTCCTCCGGTGTCGCGACCCGGTTCGCCTGGCCGATGACCGCGTCGCGCACGGAGCCATGGCCGATGAAGGCGCCGACGTTGATGGCGGGCCTGGCCGCCTCTACCTTCGCGAGATAGCCGCCCACGCTCACCGGCCCCCCGCCATCGGGGCTCCCGATGACCGTCGTCACGCCCTGGCGCACGTTGTTCTCCGCCGCGGGGTTGCCCACCATGTCCTCTCCGCCCTCGCGCGGCTCGACGTGCGCGTGCACGTCCACGAAGCCCGGTGAGACCACGAGGCCCTTCGCGTCGATCAACCGCGCACCAGCGGCATCCAGCCCGGGCCGCACCGCGACGATGGCGTCGCTCTTGATGCCGACGTCGGCGACGAACCACGGGCTGCCCGTGCCATCGACAACGCGTCCGCCCCGGATGACGAGGTCGAAGGCCGGTGCCTGCGAGTGAATGGGCGCTTGCCAGGCGAGCGACGTGACGGCAGCTACGAGCAGCAGGAGGACAGAGAGTCGGGTGGACATGCGGGTGCTCCGGAGGGGCCGATTATACGGCCGTGCCGGAGCGGCCAGGCGGCCGTCGCCTCGCGCGCCACCGCAACGAAGAGGAACCTGGATTCCCTTGTTATGCCCTCGGGGGGCCACTGTGGCCCGGACGGCGGTCGGGGATGAAGTCACGCCCGCGCAGGACCTCCACGGCGTTCTTCACCAACCCGACAAACGGCGTGAAATCGAGCGCCGTGTCCACGGTGCCCCTGACCAAGCCCTTGCGCCGCGCCACGGCTGCGACGGTCGCGACGGCGGCCACCGCCCCGAGAAACGGGATGGCCCGGAAGAGCTTCTTCGTCATCCGCCGCTGCCCATACCGCATGGCCTGTCTCGTGAATCCCATATGGGTTGCTGAAGCAATTCCCATTCCACGCATCCCATCGCCTGGTCCACGCGCCAGCCTGGTGCCCTGACGGTTCGGGCCATGGCGCCTGCGCCCTCCATGTGAGAGAGTGTCGAACCAGAGGAGGTCTCGTGCCACACACTCGATTCGGGCGCACGCCGTCCTGGCTCCTGATCGCCGTTCTCGCGCTCGGTGTCGTCCCCCTGGTGTCAGTGCCCGGTGCAGGCACCAGCGCACGGAGCGCCATCGCGCCTGCGGCGCCAGATGGCGCACGGGACCTTGCGGTGGCCGATCCCACGACGGTCGGCTTCTCGACCGAGCGGCTCACGCGGCTCACGGGCGGGATGCGCAGAATGGTCACCGACGGCCGCCTGGCCGGCATCGTCACGCTGGCGGCGCGCCACGGCAAGGTGGTGAGCTTCGATGCGTACGGCAGGAAGGACATCCGGAAGGCGGATGCGATGGAGAAGGACTCCATCTTCCGCATCTACTCCATGACCAAGCCGATCACCGGCGTCGCCATGATGATGCTGTACGAGGAAGGCAAGTGGCGCCTCGACGATCCGGTCTCCAAGTTCATCCCCGAGTTCAACGGGCTGAAGGTGCACGCCGGCGAGAACGGCGACGGTACGCCGAAGCTCGAAGACGCGCGCCGGGCGATCACGATGCGGGAGCTGATGACACACTCGGCGGGGCTGGGCTACGGGTTGACGTCGTCGAACCCGGTCGACCGCATGTATCGCGACGCGCGGGTCCTCGATTCGAGCGTGTCGCTGCAGCACATGATTGGCAACCTTGCGAAGCTCCCGCTCCTGGCGCAGCCGGGCACGCGATGGGCCTACAGCATCGCGGTGGACGTGCAGG
>DAINBS010000322.1:0-3713 GCA_036732805.1 Gemmatimonadales bacterium
TGATCGACGTGTCGACGCGGGAGCGCGTGCGGGTGCTCGGATTGGGGGGACCGCAGGAGATCACCCAGGCCCGGTACGGGGAACGGATCTTCAACGACGCGCAGAACACCCCGGCGCGGCAGTTTTCCTGCCATACGTGTCACCCGGACGGACACGTCGACGGGATCACGTACGACATCGAGGCGGACGGCCTGGGCGTCAATCCGGTGGACAATCGCACCCTGCGCGGCATCTACGACACGGGGCCGTTCAAGTGGGCAGGCACCAACCCCACGCTCCAGCGGCAGTGCGGCCCCAGGCTTGCCGCGTTCTTCACCCGGGCCGATCCGTTCAGCCCCGAGCAAGCCGCCGCGCTGGAGCGGTACATCGTGACGATCCAGCGGCCACCCAACCGATACCGGCCGGGGGACGACCTCACGCCGGCCCAGCGCCGAGGCAAGGCGATCTTCGAGCGGCAGGTCGACCGGTCGGGCAACGCCCTGGCGCCAACGGAGCGTTGCGCCTTCTGTCACCCGCCGCCGTACTTCACCAACCGGAACCAGTATGACGTGGGCGCGGCGTCCGCGCTGGACACACACCGGGAGTTCGACGTGCCGCACCTGAACAACATCTACGACTCGTCACCGTACATGCACGACGGCCGGGCGCACTCACTGGATGAGATCTGGACGCTGTACAACCCCCAGGACCGGCACGGCCGCACGAACGACCTGACGAAGGCCGAACTGAACGATCTCATCGAGTACCTGAGAACCCTATGACGATGACGAGATGCCGTACGTGCGTCGTTGCCGCGCTGACGGTCGTGTGGGCGGCGGGTGCCTGGGGCCAGTCGGCGGGCGTTGCGAAGTCGGCGGGCGCTCCCTACGTCTACACGCAGTGGGAGTCGTTCACGGGCGAGTCCACCAACGGAGGCCTGGTCAACGATCACATTTTCTTCCTGGAGCCCGACGGGGACAGCCTGTGGATCGGGACGGAGGGCGGGCTGGTGCTGTACTACCACGGCACCTGGCAGAGCTGGACCGAGGCGGACGGGCTGCCCTGGAGGGTCGTGCTCGGAGTCGCCAAGGACCACAAGACCGGCGACCTGTGGCTGGGGCTCTTCGGCGGCGGCATCGCCCGCTTCAGCGGCGGGCGGTTCGAGCAGTTCACCCAGATGAACAGCGGCCTGATCAACGACGTGGTGTACGGCATCGACACCCAGGGCGACTACGTCTGGGTGGCCACGGCGGCCGGCATCAGCCGTTTCAACCACGTGACCGGCGAGTGGCGGGCGTTCAACGAGCAGCACGCGCCGATGGAAGAGGTGTGGGCGTACAACGTCTCGGCCTCCGACGACGAGCGGAAGGTCTACTTCGCGGTCTGGGGCAGCGGCATCCTGGAGTGGGACGTGGCGAACGAGACGTGGGAGGACTACCTCGATCCCGACGGCGAGATGGAGATCGACCTCTATCGGGACGACGGGTTGATCCACGTCATCACCACGTCGGCCTCCTACAAGGACGGGGTGCTGTTCGCCTCCACCTACTTCGGGCTGAGCCGCTACGACGGGCGCAGCTGGCGCGGCTACTCGGATCACGACAGCGGGCTGCCCAGCGTGTTCATCAACCTGACCAAGGCGCGCAGCGGGAACTCGGCCTACAACTGCACCGACAAGGGCCTGGCCGTCCTGGCGGACTTCGCGAGCGATACCTGGGTCACCTATCAGCGGGACACCGAGGACGCGGCGACCTGGACGGCGCACGTCAAGGTGGGGAAGGACGAGGTGACGACCATACCCACCAACCTCAGCCTGCCCAACCACTTCCTGATCAGCGCCGCGTTCATGGGCAACGACGTCTGGATCGGGACGGGCCACGGGTTGGCCCGCGGCATCGGCCAGGGCTACTACGAGGGGGTACGATGAGACGAGTTCGTGCGCTGCTCGCCGGGTCCGCCGCGGTCTGCCTGTGCGCGGGGGCGGGGGAGGCGCTCGCCCAGCAGGGACCGCCGAGGCGGGCGGCCGATACCGCGGTCTACGCGGGAACGCCACCGGAGCTGCGGCCCTACTCCCGGTTCGCGGCACCGTACCGGCGGTTCTTCAACAAGGCGCTCGAGTACCCCGGCTACGGACGCCAGATCCCGGAGCCCGAGCATGTCACGTCCGTGAAGATCGGCTTCATCGGACCGATCATCGGGTCCATCCTCGAGTCCGTGGGCGGCCCGGGCGACGTGGTGATGCGCGTGCCCGAAGGTCAGACCACGTGGGATGGATACGCGTCCTCCCACCTGGCCCCCCTCGGGATCAAGCTGCTCCAGGGCGCCCAGCTCGCCGTGGCGCAGGCCAACGCCCGGGGCGGGTATCGCGGGACGCTCCCCTTCGAGCTGGTGGTGCGGAACGACAACGGCAACTGGCGGTCCGCCGGCGACGCGGTCATCGCGCTCGCCTACCGGGACTCGGTCTGGGCGATCCTGGGGTCGGTGGATGGTCAGAACACGCACGTCGCCATCCGCGTGGCACTGAAGGTCGAGATCCCCGTGATGATGTCGGGCGATACCGACCCCACCGCGGTGGAGACCAACATTCCCTGGGCGTTCCGCAACATCGTCGACGACCGGCAGATGTGCTACCTGCTGGCGGACCTCGCCTACCGGCAGCTCGGGCTCGAGCGCGTGGCCGCCCTGCGGGCCGTGAACCGGTACGGACGGGTGAACATCGACGAGTTCCGGGACGGGGCCACCCGCCTCGGCCATCCCCTCGTCGCCGAGCTGAGCTACAAGGAGGGCGATACCCTCTTCACGGCGCAGCTCGAGCGGATCAGGGCGCTGAACGCCCAGGCGGTCTTCACCTACGGCAACTCCCGCGAGTCGGCGCTGATCCTGAAGCAGATGCGCGCGATGGGGATGGAGCAGTGGTTCCTGGGGAGCGACCGCATGGTGACCCAGGAGTTCATCGACATCGTGGGGCCCAACGCCGGCAAGGTGGCGGCGGGCTATCCCTGGGATCCGACGCGGCGGGACCCGCGCTACCTCGCGTTCGTGCGGGACTTCACCGAGGCCTACGGGACGGCTCCCGAGACCTACGCCGCCTACGGCTACGACGGCATGATGATGCTGATGCAGGCCATCGAGCAGGCGGGGCTGAACCGGGCGCTGATCCGTGACTCGCTGGCGGCCATGAAGACCTACGACGGCGTCACCGGCACGCAGGAGTTCGACCCTGTGCTCAGTAACCGCGGCCCGGCGGCGCTGGCGTTCCTCGAGTCCGGCCGGTGGCTGTTCCGCCCGCCGGGCGAAGCCTTGCCGGCGGCACCGCCGGAGGGCCCCCCCGGGGTCCTGGACCGCCCGGTGGAGTTCAGCGGCTGGCGCGGCTCGACCCTCCCGGCCACGGAGGTGCGCGAGGTGCGGATCGGTCTGTTCGCCCCTGACTCCGGCGATGCGCCCAACGGCGCCCGGCTTGCGGTCGAGCAGTGGAACGCGGCGGGTGGGTTCCACGGGATCCCGCTCCGCCTGGTGGAGCGCTGGAGCCGCGACCCCTGGAGCGGCGGCGCACGAGAGATGGTCCGGCTGGTCTACGGCGACAGCGTGTGGGCCGTCCTGGGCTCCGTGAACGGGGACGCCACCCACATCGCCGAGCAGGTCGTCACCAAGGCCCGCGTTCCCCTGCTGGCGCCGGTGTCCGCCGACCCGACGCTCACCTACATCCGGATCCCCTGGATCTTCCGGCTGCCGCC
>DAINBS010000323.1:0-3698 GCA_036732805.1 Gemmatimonadales bacterium
CGGGTGAGGACGTTCGCGATCGCGACTCTGGATCGTGTCGTACGGGATGAACCAGGTGTTCCCCCGGCACCGCAGGCCCTCCGACGCGCCCGCCCAGCGGCCCACGTTCGACTGGTCCTGGTACTTCACCCCGATCGCCCGCCGATCGAGCCGGGTCCGGCCCCCGGGCGTGAAGTGGAAGACGAACTCGTGGCAGTCGTTGAGAAAGCGGTCGCTGTTGATGGGCTTGTAGTGACCGACGGCGAGGTCGTCCGCAAGCCCCGCGCGGGTCCCCGCCAGCTCGCGCTCGATGGCAATGGACTTGATCCAGTGGATGACGTTCTGAAGGCGCAGGTGCGGGCGTGCGGCCTGTGCGACGTCGAGGGCCGTCCATGGGTCGGTGGGCTTGCCGCCCACGTTCAGGAACAGCGACCCTTCCGGCGCGAGGGCGCGGGCCACCGCCGCCACCCAGGTGGAGGTCCAGCGGAGATATTCGTCGCGCGGGCCCCCATCGTCGAAGCTCCGGTAGCGGATCCCGAGGTTGTAGGGGGGTGACGTGACGACGGCCGAGACCGATCCGGCCGCGCCGTGCTGGAGATGTTCGAGGGCGTCGCCGAGGTAGAACCGAAGCTCGTGAGGACCGGGGCGGACCGTGGCGAAAGGAGTAGGCGAGCCAGACATGCGCGCCCCGATTGTAGTACGAGGGGGGACTTGAGTCTTGGGGCTTGGGTCTTGGGGTGGGTGAGGGGGCGTTCGGGGACGTACGTCGTTGCAGGCGCTCAGGGGTCTGGGCACAGGCCGCTGGACTCGCATCCCGGAACCCAGGTCCCAGGACCGACGACTCGAGACCCCGCTAAGACGCCCGCAGCGATGCCGCGACGAGGGTGCTGGCAAACCGCTCGCGCTCCGGCGTCACCGTGTGGTTCCGCCGATGCGCGGGGCTTTCGCACGCCACGCCCTTCTCTTCCACGTAGACCACCTCGCGCGTGCTGGCAACGTCGCGGTACTTCCCGACGACGCACCCGCACGGCAGCGTGGCGAACCCGAGCAAACGAACCACGCTCATACGTCTGAGCCCCCTGACTTTTCTGTCAAGCAATGTCCGTACCCAACGCATCGGCCCACCTTCAGGCCACCAGCCGCGGACGGACCGTCCGAAAGCGGTGCACGTAGTGGCCAAAATTCTCGATGTCGTCTCTCGAGCAGACATCCTGCCATTCCGCTATGACGGTTAAACGACTCGGAGGGATCCGGATCGTTCCCGCCGTTTGGATCGGCCTTCGTCGATTTGGATGCTCAGCGAAGCGCGAGCACGGTCGCAAGACCGTCCCGCGCCACCGTGTTGGAGGGATCGATCGTGAGGGCTTCGGCGAAGTACCGGTGCGCGGCTGCGGTGTTGCCGCTCTCGAGCTCGAGCGCGGCGAGGTTTGAATAGGTGGCCGGGTCGCGTGGGTCCGAGGCGAGCGCGGCCGTGAACGCCGCTCGCGCGCGATCGCGTTGGCCAACGCCCGCCAGCGCCGCCCCAAGGATGTTCTGGGCCCGTGCGTGCGAGGGATCGGCGGCCAGGGCGGCCTCCGCTTCTCGAATGGCCACGTCCGGCCTCTGCTGCAGGTAGGCGAGGGTGGCCGCGTAGTAGTGCGTCGCCGCCGTTGACGGCGCCTCCATGCGGAGGCGCGCGACCACCGGCGCCAGACGCTCGGTGTCACCCGCATCGCTCACCACCGACGCCAGCTGCTCGAGGGCGGGCAGGTGCCCCGGGTTCGCCTGAAGGAGTCCCAGCGGGATGCGGGCGCTCTCGTCGAAGGCACCTTCCGCAGCCAGCAGCCGGGAGAGTGCCAGCTTGGCCTCGTCGTTGTCCGGGCTGGAGGCGAGCCGGCCCAGGAGTTCGCGTGCGGACGCCGTGCGGCCCACGGGAGTCGAGGCCCGGACAATTCCGTCCAGAGCGCCGGCGTCTCTCGGGCTCTGGTCGACGGCGCGCACGAAACTCTCCAGCGCGGGGCCGTAGCTGTCGGCGCGGAACAGCATCTCGCCCAGGTGTCGCCAGGCCGCTGCATCGGCCGAGGCCCACGCGTGCTGGACCGCGGGCGGGCGCGGGCTGGCCATGGCGAGGTCTCGGAGGGTCTTCGCGTTGTCGTCGCGCGCCCCGCCGAAGACGCTGCGAGGGCCCGAGAACTCGAGGCGCGCGCGGTTGTCGGTCTGGATCGGCGCGTCGCCGGCCCAGGTGGCGAGCGCCTGCCCCTCGGCGACGAAGAACGACAGCACGGCCAGCGGGTCCATGGCGCCCACCGTGGCCAGGTCCTCGGCCACGCCGGGACGACGCCAGGCCGAGGCGACACCCGCAATCCGCGGCGTCAGGGGTTCGGTGCCGCCGACGAGCAGCACGTCGGCCTCTCCGACCAGCCACATGGTCCCGTTGGGAAACACCGTCATGAAGGTGGCGAAAATGGATCGCAGGTCCGGGTCGCTGATGTCGTAGGTGTGCGCCCACTGGCAGAGCACGCCCCCGGCCGCCAGCCTCGACTTCGCCATCTCGAAGAACTCGCGGGTGAAGAGCGATGCGATGCCGGCCATCCAGGGATTCGACGGCTCGGAGACAATGACGTCGTACTGTTCGTCGGCCAGCAGCAGGTGCGTGCGACCGTCCCCGACGATGAGGCGGGTGCGGGAATCCTCCAGGGCCCGGTGGTTGTCATCGTCGAAGAAGCGCGAGGCTTCGACGACTTCCGGGGAGATTTCGAGGACGGTCGCGCGCTCGAGCCCGTGGGTCAGCGCCGAGCCGAGCGTCACGCCGCTGCCCAGGCCCAGGATGGCTGCGGACTTCGGGGCGGGGTGCAGCAGGAGCGGCACGTGGGCCAGCATGCGCTGGGTGAGCATGTCGGCGGCGTCCGACGCGTCCACCTTGCCATCGATGGAGAGCGAGGTCGTCCCCGCCAGGTGCCTGACAGCTACCGTGGCCGTGGAGCCCTCCTTGTAGTAGAGGAGTTCGCCGGCTGTGAGCGCCGTCTCGAGATCCGGGCCCCTCAGGGCCGCGGCATATTTGTAGGCGCCGCTCGAGAGCAGCCGCGGATCCCACGACGGCACCAGCCATGCGCCGACCGCGACGAGGGTTGCCAGCGCCAGCGGCAGGACGGGTGAGCCCGTTCGCGCGAGGATGGCCACGGCGGCGCCCGCCACAGCCGTCAGGCCCCCGACGGCGCGGATGGTGTCGTGCAGGCCGAGCCAGGGAACCAGCACGAAGCCCGCCAACAGCGCACCGGTGATCGCGCCGAGTGTATTGACGGCGTAGATGTAACCGAGGTCCGACACCACGGTGTCTTCGCCACGCGCCGCAACCGCCAGCGCCAGCGGGAAGGCTGCGCCGAATGCGAGCGACATGGGGAGCAGGACGGCCGCGGCGAGCATCCACTCGCGGCGGAGAACATCGCCGAAGGTGACCCCCGGCGTGGCCACCAGCCCGGCCACCGACAGCAGCGTGGCGTCCACCGCCGTGGCTGCCACCAACGCCAGCGCGCCCGCCAGCATCACGCACATGGCCAGGGCCTGCGCCGGTTGCCGGAGGGTCTGGGACAATCGCGCGCCGAGGGCGGCGCCGCCCCGCGGTTGTTCATCGCACACGCGAGTTCGCCGACCGTCGTGCGCTGATCGCGCCGACCCGCGCCGGCGCCCGCCCCGGGACGGCCGGCGTAGCGGGCCGGGATCGCCGGTTCAGGCCGGGTGGG
>DAINBS010000324.1:0-3667 GCA_036732805.1 Gemmatimonadales bacterium
CGCGTACGGGGCGGAGGAGATCGGCCTGCTGGGGTCGCAGCAGTATGCGTTCACTCCCACGGTGACCGGAGACAGCCTCTACGCCATGCTCAACCTCGACATGGTGGGGCGGCTGCGGGACGGCACGCTCACCGTCAGCGGGGCGAGCACGTCACCGGCCTGGATGGACCTCCTGACGGCGTCGCGCCCCGATGGCGTCGAGTTCCTCTTCAGTGACGACGGCATCAATCGCAGCGACCAGTGGAGCTTCATCAGCCTGTGGGGCACCCCGGCGCTGCACTTCTTCACCGGGCTGCACGCCGACTACCACACGCCCGCGGACGACCCGCCGTTGCTCAACTATGCCGGGATGACCGAGGTGGCGCAGCTGGCGCTGCGCGTGCTCTGGGATCTGGCCACCCGACCAGACGCCATGTGATACGAAACGGGGGTGCGCGATCGCGACACCCCCGTAACGCGTTTGCTGGTCAACCGACTCGACTGCGGAGCGGCGTCCCCGCGCTGGGCACGGGTCGGCCCGTCGGGCCGCCCGCCGGTCTCAGCTCAGCCGCTCGTTCCGTAGAAGTCCACCCCCGTGACGTCCTCGTCCTCGTCAACCTCCACCGACTGCGCGGCGGCCGAGAAGTCGTCCACCGACACCTCCCAGGTGCCCGGGGCCAGGAACCAGATGATGTACGTGCCGTCCTCTCCCGTGACGGCCGTTGCCTCGATGGTCCCGCCGTCCACGTCCATGGAGGCGCGCACGGTGAGGCCGGCGAGCGCCGTGCTGTCAGCCTCGGATCTGACCGTACCGGCGATGGTGCCCGCAACGTCCCGCACGACCGCCCGCAGGACCGGGGTGAACAGCACACCCTTGAGGCCGGCCGGCGTGTTCGGGTTGCCCTGGATCTTGAAGTTCTGCGAAACGTCGAAGTCCACGACCAGGATGGTCTCGCCCGGCGTGATCGTGACGTACGGATTGGTGGGCTCACCATCCGCGGTGCTGAGCTTGACCTTGATCCCGGACTGGGCTCCACTGGGGACCTTCAGGGACCGCTCGGTCGTGCCGTCCTCGAACTCGAACGGCGCGGTGAGCCCGACGTACGCGCTGTCCACGACCAGGCGCAGCTCGTAGTAGTCACCCGCGGGAATGTCCACGTTGCCCAGCTCGGCGGTCACCCCGTCCTGCAGGTCCAGCAGGTCGAACCGCCCACCCTCTTCCGTGATGACGATGGGGTCGCCCTCGACGGGGAGCAGGGTCACCGAGCTGATGTAGACGATGGCGCTGTCGAACTCCACGCCCGGCGCATCGGTCAGCACCACGCGGAGGTTCGCGGTGCCACCGGTGCCGGTGCTGTCGGTGCAGGCCGCGAGCCCGAGTGCGACCAGGGGCAACGCGAGATGGCGGATCAGCTTCCGGTTCATGCTCGTATCCTCGTGATTTCGAAAGACCGCAACGGGTCGTAGGTTGCCCGCGCGGGGCAACAAGAAGTCATCAACGCCCGAACGACACACAGGCGTGTCGGTTTGTGACATGCATGGTCTGGGCGACGCGTCGAGAAACCATGCAAGTTGTTGTGGTACAATAACATAGCAACCTACCTGCGCGGCCGTCACCCGCCGCACCCAGCGCATCACACGATGCATCCCTGTGACACCGCGCGCGGCCACCCGCGGTACGCGTCTCCCTAGCCGGCTCCAATCAGGATTCTGCCCTGTGCAATCGAAAACGGGGCGCCCCCGTTGCCGGAGACGCCCCATTCGCGGTTCCCTTGCCTCGGTGCTGGGGTGGTACTGCACGCGCGCGCGCGCCGCTCGCGCCGAAATGGCGCGTGTCGCAACCACCCGTGTTGTTCAGGGAGAGTTGGCTAGGGCGCCCGGCTCCAGAAGGGATCGCGGCGGTCGTCCCGGGCCCGGGAGGGAGCCGCGGCCGGTGCCTGCGCCGGGACGCCACGGGAGCGGCGGTCCGCCTCCGAGCGAGGGTGGACCCGGTCCACCGCGAGAGTCACCTCGAACCCCACGTCACGCCAGCGCGCATAGGCCTGTTCCCAGTCCCGCCGCTCCTCCGGCGTGAGCGGACGCTGGTCATGCAGGACCGCCAGCGCCTCGAGCCTGCCGCCCAGCGCCGCCTTCTCGGCGAGCAGCGGGCGCAACTCATCGGCCATGTCCAGGAGCGGACCCGCGAGCGTCGGCACGCGGTTGGCGGGCTCGGCGGGATAGAGCTCCCCGCACGCGGGGCAGAAGCGGCGGCCGGCGGGCACGTCGATACCGCAGGTACGGCAGTGCAGGGAGGGTTCCGGCATGGCCTACAACTTGGGCAGGGTGGCGCAGAGAGGGAAGTGGGCCCTCCGGCTCACGACGGCGGCGGGCCGGCGACCGACGCCACCGCTTCGCGGATTTCTTCGTCGGTGAGCAGGCGCTCGGACTGCTTGGCGGCCGCGAGCACCGCCTGCACGACCGCGGGGTTGTCCGGCAATCCGCGGGTCTGGAGGTAGTAGAGGACGTTGGATGCCCCGGACATGTGGCCGATCTCGATTTCCTGCGTGCGGCCCACCCAGCCGGCGGGCACTCCCGAGTAGACTCGATCCGCGAGCCAGGAGGCGCCCTTCTTGTGCGCCTTGATGACCGCCGCGGCGTGGACGCCCGTCGCGGTCCGGAAGGCATCCTGCCCCACGATGGGCTGGTTCACGGGGATCGGGACGCCCACGGCCTTGGACACCGCCGCCGCGTACTCGGGCAGGCGGGACAGGTCGTCATCGCGCCAGCCGAGCAGCTTGAGGTTCACGAGCAGCTGCTCCATGGGGGTGTTGCCCACCCGCTCGCCCACGCCGAGCGCGGTGCCGTGGACCCGGGTGGCCCCCGCTTCGAGGGCCGCGAGCGTGTTGGCGACGTCGAGTCCGCGGTCGCGGTGCCCGTGCCAGTCGATGCCGATCCGGTCGGCCACGCCGAGCTCCTCGAGCAGCGCGTGCGTCCAGCGCACGAGGTTGCGCACGCCCGCCGGCACGGCGGCTCCCACGGTGTCGCACAGGCACAGGCGTTTCGCCCCGGCGTCGAGCGCCGTGGTGAACAGGGCACGCAGGTCGTCCGGCGCGGCGCGGATGGTGTCCTCGGTGACGAACATGACGTCGAGGCCCTCGCGCACGCCGAACTCGACCGCCTCGCGCGTGTGCCGCAGCAGCCGCTCGCGGTCCCACTCCTCGGCATACTGGCGGATGGGACTCGAGCCGATGAACACGCACGCCTCGATCGGGACGCCGGTCTTCTGCGTGACGTCGGCGATGGGCTGGATGTCCACCACCATCGTACGCGCGGCGCAGTTGGCCCGGATGCGCAGGCGGTGGTCGGCGATCTCCCGGCACAGGCGCTCGACGGCGTCCCGCTGGCGCGGTCCGGAGCCCGGGAGTCCGACGTCGGCCGTCTCGATGCCCAGGCTGTTCATCAGGTGCAGGATCTCGAGCTTGATCTCGATGGGCGGGTCCTTGACCGACGGGCTCTGGAGTCCGTCGCGCAGGGTCTCGTCGTCGAGCATCGCGGCCGCCGGGCGCGGGGCGGGGTCGGGCCCCGTCGCCGCCCAATCGTGGATCAGCCGGTCTTCCGAAGGAGGTGCGGACATCGGCGGCCTAGGAGCCGGCCGCGGTGCGGCCGAACTCGTGGGCGCGTTCGAGCAACTGGGAGGCCGTCTTCTCGT
>DAINBS010000325.1:0-3655 GCA_036732805.1 Gemmatimonadales bacterium
CCGACGTGCATCGTCCGGCCGCGGAAGAGCAGTTGCGGCAGCTGGGGGCGCAGGTCGGGGTCGGGGTGTTTGGACAGGCGGACAGGCGGTCAGGCGGTCAGGCGGTCAGTGGTCCCGCCGCTGATGACGTCGTTGCCCTGGTTCAGGCCGGCATCGAGGCCGCGGGCAAGGTGCGCGCACGCACGGTGCTGGTGGACACCGCCGGCCGGCTGCAGATCGACGCCGAGCTGATGGCGGAGCTGGTGCGGCTGAAGGACGCGGTGCGGCCGCACGAGATCCTGCTCGTGGCCGACGCGATGACGGGGCAGGACGCGGTGCGGATCGCGCAGGGCTTCCACGAGGCCCTCGGGATCACCGGCGTGATCCTGACCAAGCTCGACGGCGACGCGCGCGGTGGCGCCGCGCTGTCGATCTTCGGCGTCACGCGGGCGCCCATCAAGTACGTGGGCGTGGGCGAGCGGGTGGATGCGCTCGACGTATTCGATCCCGCGCGGATGGCCGGACGCATCCTGCAGCAGGGCGACGTGGTCGGGCTGGTCGAGCGGGCGGAGCAGGCGGTCGATCGCGACCAGGCTGAGAAGCTGGCGCGCAAGGCGACCTCGAAGAAGGGCATGGATCTCCAGGACTTCCTCGGGGCCATGCAGCAGGTGCAGAAGCTGGGGCCCCTCGAGGGGCTCCTGGGGATGCTGCCGGGGATGCCGGCCAAGGCGTTGAAGCAGGCCAAGGTGGATCCGAAGCGGATCCGGCACACCGAGGCGATCATTCTGTCGATGACGCCCGAGGAGCGGCAGCGGCCCGACATCCTCAACGGCTCGCGGCGCGCGCGCATCGCGCGCGGGGCGGGCCGGCCGGTTTCGGAAGTGAATCAACTGGTGAAGCAGTTCGAGCAGATGAAGCAGATGATGAAGGGCGTCGGCAAGCTGCGGGCGCGGTGACACTCCAGTCGCGGGAAAGCAGGGACGCAGATGGCAACACGGATTCGGTTGCGCCGCACGGGGCGCAAGAAACTGCCGGAGTACCGCATCGTCGTGGCGGAGCGGACGGATGCGCGGGACGGCCGGTTCATCGAGACGATCGGCCACTACCGGCCCCGGGAGAACCCCGCGGTGATCCAGGTGGACGGCGACAAGGCGCGGGCGTGGCTCGCCAAGGGCGCCACGCCGTCGGAGACGGTGCACTCGCTGTTCAAGAAGGCCGGAGTGTACTCGGCGCCCGCCGCCACGGCGGCCGACGCGCCGACGGCCTGAGGGCCGGCTGATGGCGGCGGCGCGCTACCAGGTGGTGGCCCGCTACGCCAAGCCCCATGGGTTGAAGGGTGAGGCGATCGTGTTCGTCGTCACCCGGCAGGCGGAGGCGGTGTTCGTCCCGGGGCAGGTGCTCACCCCGGTGGATGCGGACGGACGGGCGGTCGCACCGCCGGTGACCGTGGAACGCGCGCGGCCGTACCATCGGCGGTGGCTGCTCAAGTTCCAGGGCATCGACGATCGGACGACGCTGGAGCGGTGGCCCCAGGTGGCGCTGGGCATCCCGGTGACGGAGACCGTGGTGGATGCGGTCACGCCGGGGCCGCTCGCCGACCACGAGGTCCCGGGCGCCGCGGTGATCGCGGCGGGACGGGAGATAGGCAGGGCGCGGCAGGTGATGGATGTGCCCGGGGGGCCGCTGCTGCTGGTGGACGGAGGCGGGCGGGAGCACCTGATTCCCTACCGCGCGCCGATCCTGGTGGCGACGGACCGGGTGCGGCGGGAGATTACGATCGATCCGCCGCCGGGCCTCCTGGAGCTGTGACGGTGCTGCGGATCGACGTGGTGACGCTGTTTCCGGCCCTGTTCGAGGCGCCGTGCGCCACGAGCATCATGGGGCGGGCGCGGCGCGACGGGCTGGTGACGTACCAGGTGGTGGACCTGCGGGCGTACACGCACGACCGCCACCAGACGGTGGATGACTACCCGTACGGCGGCGGCGCGGGCATGGTGATGAAACCCGAGCCGTTCTACGAGGCGCTCGACGACCTGGCGCCCGCGGGCCCGGTGGTCCTGCTGTCGGCGCGCGGGCGGCCGCTGCGGCACGCGGACGCGGTGCGCTGGAGCCTCGCGGAGCGCCTCACGCTGCTCTGCGGCCACTACAAGGACGTGGATCAGCGCGTCGCGGAGCGGGACGGGGTGGAGGAGATCAGCGTCGGCGATTTCGTGCTGTCGGGCGGGGAATTCGCGGCGCTGTGCGTGATGGACGCGGTGGTGCGGCTGCTGCCCGGAGCGCTGGGCAACCACGAGTCCGCGTCGACGGATTCGCACTACGACGGGCTGTTGAGCCCGCCGAGCTACACCCGGCCCCCGGAGTACCGGGGCCGCGCGGTGCCCGCGGAGCTGCTGAGCGGCGACCACGCCCGGATTGCCGCCTGGCGGCAGGCCCGGGCGGAAGAGATCACGAAGGCCCGGCGGCCCGATCTCTGGGCGCGGTACGAGGCGGAACACGGGTCCGACGGGACCCCATGACGAGGATGTCGAGATGACGAAGATGACCGACTTGCAGCACGAGGGGCTGCGCACGGACCTGCCGGACTTCCAGCCCGGCGACACCGTGCGCGTGCAAGTGCGCGTGCGCGAGGGCGACAAGGAGCGGCTGCAGGCGTTCGAGGGGGTGTGCATCGCGCGGCGCGGCGCGGGAATCAGCGAGACCTTCACCGTCCGGAAGATCTCGGCCGGCGTGGGCGTCGAGCGCATCTTCCCGCTCCACACGCCGAGCCTCGCGGCCATCGAGGTCGTGCGCAAGGGCCGGGTGCGGCGGGCCAAGCTGTACTACCTGCGCAACCTGTCCGGCAAGGCGGCGCGCATCCGGGAGAAGCGCGAGACCACCTGAGTGCCCGGCCCGACGCTGGCGCGCGAGCGCGCGCTCCGGACGGCGGGGGTCCACTACGTAGCGGGGGTGGATGAAGTGGGCCGCGGGCCGCTGGCGGGTCCGGTGATCGCGGCGGCGGTCATCCTCCCGCTCGAGCGGCGCTCCTGGCGGGGCCTGCGCGACTCCAAACTCATGACGGCGGCCGAGCGGGACGAGGCCGCCGTTCGCATTCGGCGGCACGCCGTGGCCTGGGCCCTTGGGGCCGCCTCGGTGCGCGAGATCGAGCGCCACAACATCCTCCGGGCCAGTGTGCGGGCCATGCGGCGCGCGCTCGCGCGGCTCCCCATTCACCCGGATCACGTGCTCGTGGACGGCAACCCGGTGCCCGACCTGGGGTGCGCCCACGAGGCCATCGTGGGCGGCGACAACCGCTCCCTCTCCATCGCCGCGGCCTCCGTGCTCGCCAAGGTCACCCGCGATCGCCTGATGGTTGCCCTCGGCGCGCGCTACCCGGCGTTCGGCTGGGAGCGCAACAAGGGCTACGCCACGGCGGCGCACCTCGCGGCGATCGACGCCGTGGGCCCGAGCCCGCATCATCGGCGGAGTTTCGAGCCGGTGGGGCAGATGGCGCTATTCCCCAGGGGATGAGCGGGGACGGAGCGGGATAGCGGGATAGAGCGGGATGAGCGGGATGCGCACCATCCCGCTATCCCGCCCCATCCCGCTATCCCGCTCCGTCCATCCACTGGGACCTCACCACCAAAAACAATTGAGGGCCGGCGAGCGCGCCGACCCTCATGTAGGGCTGGTGGAGAAA
>DAINBS010000326.1:0-3629 GCA_036732805.1 Gemmatimonadales bacterium
GAGGCCGTCCGCGAGCACCCGGACCTGGTGCGCAAGTACCTGGGCTCGGTGGTCCCGCCCACGGACAACTTCTTCGCGTCCCTGAACTCCGCGGTGTTCACCGACGGGTCGTTCGTGTTCGTCCCGAAGGGCGTGAAGTGCCCGATGGAGCTGTCCACGTACTTCCGTATCAACGCCACGGCCACAGGGCAGTTCGAGCGGACGCTCATCATCGCCGAGGAGGGCGCGTCGGTGAGCTACCTCGAGGGCTGCTCCGCCCCCATGCGCGACGAGAACCAGCTGCACGCCGCCGTGGTCGAGCTGATCGCCCTGGACGATGCGCAGATCAAGTACTCGACGGTGCAGAACTGGTACCCGGGCGACGAAGCGGGGAAGGGTGGGATCTACAACTTCGTGACCAAGCGCGGCGCGTGCCGCGGGCGCAACTCGAAGATCTCGTGGACCCAGGTCGAGACCGGATCGGCCATCACCTGGAAGTACCCCAGCTGCATTCTCCAGGGCGACAACTCGGTGGGCGAGTTCTATTCGGTGGCGGTCACGAACAACCGCCAGCAGGCGGACACCGGCACCAAGATGATCCACATCGGGAAGAACACGAAGAGCACCATCGTCTCGAAGGGCATCTCGGCCGGTCACAGCCAGAACACGTACCGCGGCCAGGTCAAGATCATGAAGAGCGCGCAGGGGGCGCGGAACTACTCCCAGTGCGACTCGATGCTCATCGGCGACCAGTGCGGCGCGCACACGTGCCCGGACATCGACGTACGGAACAGCAGCGCCGTCATGGAGCACGAGGCGGCCACGTCCAAGATCGGCGAGGACCAGATCTTCTACTGCCAGGCCCGCGGCATCAAGGCCGAAGACGCGGTCTCGATGATCGTCGCCGGCTTCTGCAAGGAAGTGTTCCGGGAACTCCCGATGGAGTTCGCGGTGGAGGCGCAGAACCTGCTCAGCATCAGCCTCGAGGGAAGTGTTGGATGATGGTGACGGCGGGATAGGCGGGATGAGCGGGATAGGCGGGATGGACTCGGCATTCATCATCCCGCCTCATCCCGCCCCATGCCGCTCATCCAGCTGTTCGGCTGGTCAACTCTGAATACGGAACCGGACATCAGCACATGCTCGATATCAAGAACCTCCACGCCTCCGTCGCCGGCACCGAGATCCTCCACGGCGTGAACCTCTCGGTCGGCAAAGGCGAGGTGCACGCCATCATGGGCCCGAACGGCTCGGGCAAGAGCACGCTCGCCCAGGTCCTGGCCGGCCATCCGGCCTACGAGGTGACCGAGGGCGGCGTGACGCTCGACGGCGCGGACCTGCTCGACATGACGCCCGAGGAACGCGCCCAGGGGGGCGTGTTCATGGCGTTCCAGTACCCGGTCGAGATCCGCGGCATCACCAACGCGTACTTCCTCCGCGCGGCCGTGAACGCCGTGCGCAAGGCGCGCGGCGAGACCGAGTACGACCCGATCGATTTCCTCGACGTGCTCGACGAGAAGCTCAAGGTGATCGGCTGGGAGGACACGTTCCTCAACCGGGCCGTGAACGAGGGCTTCTCGGGCGGCGAGAAGAAGCGGAACGAGATCATCCAGATGGCGGTGCTGGAGCCCAAACTCGCGATCCTCGACGAGACGGATTCGGGGCTCGACATTGACGCCCTGAGGCTCGTGGCGGACGCGGTGAACAAGCTGCGGTCGCCCGAGCGCTCGATGGTGATCGTGACGCACTACCAGCGCCTGCTCAACTACATCACGCCGGACCGCGTGCACGTGCTCCACGCCGGGCGGATCGTCCGCTCGGGTGGAAAGGAGCTGGCGCACGAGCTCGAGGCCAAGGGCTACGACTGGCTCAAGCAGGAAGCGGTGGTGGCGGGATGACGGCGGCCGTCGAACGGGCCGCGGACCACACCGCGCCCTACCTCTCGGCGCACGAGGCCTTCGCCGCCGCGGCCGGCGGGCCGGCGTGGCTCGAGGAGCTGCGCCGCTCGGGCCTGGAGCGGTTCGCCGCGACGGGGTTCCCCACGACGCACGAAGAAGCGTGGCGCTTCACCAGCGTGGAGCGGATCGCCACCGGAGGGTTCGCGCCGGCGCCCGCCGGCGCGCCGCGCGGCGTGCAGGCGGCACTGAAGCGTGTTATCTTTGGCGATCCGGCGGAGCGGCTCGTGGCCGTCTTCGTGAACGGGCGGTTCGCGAAGCAGTTGTCCACGCTGGAGCATCTTCCCTCCGGCGTGGTGGTCGGGTCGCTCGCGGACGCGGTGGTGAGCTATCCGGACGTGGTGCGGGAGCACCTGGGACGGCATGCGACCCCGGAGGCCAATCCGTTCGCCGCGCTCGCCACGGCGTTCCTCGAGGACGGTGCGTTCGTCCACGTGCCCCAGGACACCGTGGTGGACCACCCGCTCCAGATCGTGTTCGTGAACACCGGCGGGGCCGAGCCGGTCGTCAGTCACACGCGGGCCCTGTTCGTGATCGGGGACGGCGCGCAGGTATCGCTCGTCGAGCGATACGTGGGCGACGGCAAAGGCCCGTACTGGACCAACGTGGTCACCGAGTGGGGCATCGGCGAGAACGCGGTGGTGGACGCGTACCGGATCCAGCAGGAGCGGACCGACGCGTTCCATACGGCCACGACGTGGTCCACGCAGGGCCGCAGTTCGGTCTACTCGGTGGTCAACTTCGCGTTTGGCGGCGGCCTCACCCGGCACAACATCACCGCCGTGCTGGACGGCGAAGGCGCGGAGTGCACCATCAACGGCCTGACGGCGCTCCGTGGCGATCAGCACGTGGACTACCACACCACGATCGATCACGCCAGGGCACACTGCAACAGCTGGGAGCTGTTCAACGGCGTGTACGATGACCGGTCGCGGGGCGTGTTCAACGGCCGGATTATCGTGCGGCCCGGCGCCCAGAAGACCGACTCCAAGCAGACCAACAACAGCATGCTGCTCTCGGAGGAGGCACGGTCGGACAGCCAGCCGCAGCTCGAGATCTACGCGGACGACGTGAAGTGCACCCACGGCGCCACCCTGGGTCCCATCGACGAGCGGTCGCTGTTCTATCTCCAGAGCCGCGGCATCGGCGGCGACGCCGCGCGCAATCTGCTCACCTACGGGTTCGGCGCCGAGATCCTGAACTCGGTGTCGCTGGAATCGCTGCGGGCGCACCTGGACGACGTCGTGCGCGCGCAGCTCGAGAATCGCGCGTAGCCATGGTCACGGTCACCGGTCGGCACGAGCCTGCGGCGGCGGTGCGGCCGGCGTTCGACCCGGACCGCGTGCGCGCCGATTTCCCCCTGCTCAGCCGGTCCATGCGGGGCAAGTCGCTCGTCTATCTCGACAACGCGGCCACGAGCCAGAAGCCGCGGCACATGATTGACGCCATCCACCGGTATTACGAGACGCTGAACGCCAACGTGCATCGCGGCGTGTACCAGCTGAGCGAGGAGGCGACGGCGGCATACGAGTGGGGCCGCGCCATGGTGGCCCGCTACCTCAACGCGCCCTCGCCGGCCGAGGTGGTGTTCGTGCGCGGTTCGACGGAAGGCATCAACCTGGTGGCCGCCGCGTTCGGCCGTCGGCGGGTTGGCCCGGGCGACGAGGTGCTCATTTCCGCCATGGAGCACCACTC
>DAINBS010000327.1:0-3629 GCA_036732805.1 Gemmatimonadales bacterium
AGGGCGTGTCGCTGCACGCGCCGGCGGGGAGCACCACCGCCCTGGTGGGGCCGAGCGGTTCCGGCAAGAGCACGCTCATCTCGCTGGTCATGGGCTTCAACCGGCCCGAGGCCGGGCGGGTCCTGGTGGACGGCGTGGACCTCGCCACGACGCGCCTGCACGACTACCGCGGTCACCTCGGGGTCGTGCTCCAGGACAACTTCCTGTTCGACGGCACGGTCGCCGAGAACATCGCCTTCTCGAAGCCGCACGCCAACCGCGCGGAGATCGAGCAGGTGGCACGGGTCGCGCATGCGCACGAGTTCGTCACCGCGTTCGACGACGGCTACGACACCATCGTGGGCGAGCGCGGGGTGAAGCTCTCCGGCGGCCAGCGCCAGCGTATCGCCATCGCGCGCGCCATCCTCGCCGATCCGCGCATCCTGATTCTCGACGAAGCCACGTCGAGCCTCGACAGTGAGAGCGAGGGGCTGATCCAGGAGGGACTGCGGGCGCTCCGGCGGGGACGGACCACGTTCGTGATCGCGCACCGCCTCTCGACCATCCGCAGCGCCGATCAGATCCTGGTGCTTGAGGAGGGACGCGTCGTGGAGCGCGGGCGGCACGCTCAGCTCATGGCGCTCGGTGGGCGCTACCGGGAGCTGCACGACCGGCAGCACCGGGTTGAGGAGGACATCTTCGTGAACCCGGGCGAGGATCCGTCGAAGCTGACCGAAGAGGAGGAGTTGGCCGGCCCTCGCAGCCGGGCGCTCGGCCCGCGCGACCTCTGACCGCCTGACCGCCTGAGGCTACTGCGGGAACGGCGGCAGCCAGAGGTTGGCCGGCGCGCCGAACAGCACCTCGCCCCGCTCCACCTCCGCCACGATGGTGCGGTCCGGGCCTGGGGCGATCCGGAACACCGGCCCCATCGCTCCCACCAGCCGCCACGTTCCCGCCGTGGGATCGCCAATCGCGATCAGGTTGATCCCCCCCGCTGCGACCAGCTCCCCGTCCACGAATTCCAGGTCCGATGTCCGGAAGGGCAGGGTGGGTGCCGGGGTGCGCGTGCCATCGGCCGGGTGATGCTGGAAGGCCTCACGGCGGCCAATCTACCGACGCCCCGGGCCGCTGCGCGAGCGCGGGTGGGGGCAGCGCTGAAACCAGCGCCGTGGTGGCGGCGTAGGGAAAGGAGACCCTTGAAGGGGGGACCGTGGTTCGACCTGTCCTGACGCTCGCCGCCGTTGGCGCCGTGGGCTTCGTGCTGTGGAAGGCGCTGTGGCTCTTGGTGTTGCCGCTGTTCGGGGCGCTCGTGGGCTTCGCGCTGCTGTTCGTGAAATGGGCGCTGTTTGCGCTGGTGGTGTTTGCCATCTGGCGCCTGTTCTTCCGTCGGAAGCCGCACCCGGTCCACACCGCCGAATAGGCGCAGCCGCCCGGCTGCACCGCATGCGAGGCCGCTCTCCCCGGGCGGCCTCGTGCTTTTCAGGAGTGCCCGGTGGATCCGAACCCGCCGCGCTGGCGTGCCGGGTCGGCGTCGTCTACTTCGCCGAGCGTCGGGAACTCGAGTCGCGCGAACACGGCCTGGGCGATGCGCGTGCCGGCCTCGAGGGTAACCGGCTCGTCCCGCAGGTTGTGGACGAGAATGCCGATCGGGCCCGCGTAGTCCGCATCCACCAGGCCCGGCGAATTGGGCAGGATCAGCCCGAACTTGAGCGCCAGGCTCGACCGCGGGAGGATGAGCATCGCGAGTCCCCCGCGGGCGTCGTGCGGCAGGTCGGCGGCCAGCTGGAAGCCGCACGGCAACACGCGCGTCTCACGCGGGCCCACCGTTTCCTCCAGTGCCGTCGCGAGGTCGTAGCCATAGGAACCGGTCGTGGCGCGGGCAGGGACCCTGGCCGAGTCGGCCAGGCGCTTGAGCGGGAGGTAGGTCATGAGCGAGGGGATGAAGTCGCCTGCAAGGTAACGCCTCCGGCGGCTGCCCCGACATTCGCGATGAGATAGACCGGTGTGCAACAGGCCGAGTAGGTGCTGGCGATCGCCGCTCCTATCGTCGTGCTCCACCCTTTCTGGAGGAGTACGATGACTCGACGATCGGCAGTACTCGGGGCGGCGCTGGCAGCGGTTGCCGTCAGCGCTGGGTGCAAGGACGGTTTCCGTGCGGGCGAGCTTGCGGGTCCGCCATCGCTCTCGTTCAGCGGCGCTTCGGGCGTGGTGGCGGACCTCCGCCGGACGGTGACGGAGGGGGAGGGAAGCAGCGCGCGGGTCGTGTCCGTGCTCGACACGACGGTGTGGGCTCCGTTCGACGAGAACGGCGCCGCGCTCCCGCAAGCTCCCGATGTGGGGGCGCCCGGCCCGGTGGGCTGGACGTCAAAGGAGGCGTTCGACACGCCGGGCTGGACCCGCTCCGGGTCGTTCGTGGACAGCGCGGGCGTGCTGCACGAGCTGTTCGTGGTGGCGGACCAGGAAGGGCCCGGGACCAGCGTTGAGTACCGCAAGGGCGGGCGTCTGGCCCTGCGCTACCGCGCCGGTTGGAAGGCGGTGAGCGGTGGCTGGGCGCTCAGCGCGGAGTCCTTCACGTTCATGCCGCCGGATGCTCCCGTCCTGCGGGTGGACGTCACCGCCAGGCAGATGAACGTCGCCCGGGCGGCACCCGCCGCGGACGTGCTGCGGGCGGGGGCTTCGCTCGCCGGCCTCCTGCGCCCGCGGCCGTTGGCGGCGCAGGGGCTGTACTTCTCCGAATGCAGCACGGAATGGCTCGTGTGGGGAGGCGCCGCCCTGCTGGCCGAGGTCGCGTGGGGCAGGTTCCTCAGGACCAGGCTGCCGTGGGACTTCAAGAAGGCCACCGCGGCCACCGGCACCGCGGGCGTGGCGCTCAGCAAGCTCGTGGATTGCATGGTGAGCCAGCCTGAAAAGCCCAACCTGGACCCCTGAGAGGAGGATTCATGTCATTGATGCTGGGTGTGCGCATCTTCGCCGTCGTGATGCTCGGGCTCGTGGTGGCTCACTCCGCGCGAGTCCTGCTCTTCAGCATCGCGGGCCACGAGCGGCCGGAGCGCCGTGACCTCATCGGCGAGGCGCTCCACGGTCTGGGAGCGTTGGGCCTCGGTCTGGGCCTGCTGCCGGGCCACTCGCCCGCGCTCGGGGATGCGCTGATCATCGGCGGGGCGCTGGCGTGGCTTGCCGGCGCGATGGTGCAGCCCATCAAGCGGGCCGCCCCCCGCACCTGAAACGGGGTGGTACACGATCGGCTCGGGGAGCGGCCAGCCGCCTCCCGGGCCGTGGTGCGTTCGCAGCACAGCGGCGCCAGCGAGACACGGCGCCGTCTTTCAATGGCGCGGCTGCGAGCCGCTGCTCGGCCAGCCGCTGAAGCGCCATTGTCGACGGACTCGCGCCGCGCCATCTCGCGCTCGCGCCGACTCGAGCGGTCGGAGTTGATGGCAGCACCGGTTTCGAGGTGGGGTGGGGTAGCGGGGAGTCCCGCACTGAAGT
The DNA here is from genome assembly GCA_036732805.1 of Gemmatimonadales bacterium. Taxonomy (GTDB): domain Bacteria; phylum Gemmatimonadota; class Gemmatimonadetes; order Gemmatimonadales; family GWC2-71-9; genus JAOTWJ01. The sequence continues at coordinate 3,466 of DAINBS010000327.1, forward strand.
GCGGGCTCGGCCGAGCAACCACGTCCTCAAGGACGCCCCGTTGGCAGTCACCCTTCAGGGCGTGGTTCCTCGGCCGAGCCCGGGCTCTCAGTCCGGGACCCCCGACACCCGCAGACGCGCCCCCCATTCTCCCGTCGTCCCCGACGCGCACCACTTCGCACCGC
>DAINBS010000328.1:0-3576 GCA_036732805.1 Gemmatimonadales bacterium
CGCGTGGACTTCGCCAACCGCGACCCGTTCGTGGTCCAGACGGAGAACGCGGCGCAGGTCGCCCTGCTCGACCTGCGGCGGCTCATCAACCTGCCCGCCGACCAGCCGGTCCTGCTCACGACCGCGTTCGGGGTCGAGCCGGCGTCGGTGGACGAGACCGAGCTGCGCCGGCTCATGGAGGACCGGCCCGCGCTTGCGGCCGCCCGCGCGCTGGTGGCCGTGAGCGAGACCGGCGTGCGCGTCGCCAGGGGCGCGTGGTTCCCGACCGTTGCCGTGCAGGGCAACCTGGGCTTCCAGGCCTACCCGGACCGCTGGGGGCCGCCCGGATTCTCGGATTGGCGCGAGGACTGGAGCGTCGCCCTGGCGGTCTCCTGGGTGCCGTTCGACGGCTTCGGCCGGCGCGGCCGGATCGCGGAGGCCCAGGCGCAACTGCGGGAGGCCAGGCTGCGCGAAGCGCAGCTCGCCGAGGCGCTGGACCTGGAGTACACGGCGTCGCTGGGTGACTACCGCACGGCGACCGCGAACGTCCAGGCGCGGCGCGAGACCGTGGGGCTGGCCGAGCAGACGCTCGAGCTGGCCGACTTGCGGTACCGGAACGGCCTGGCCACCCAGCTCGAGGTGTCCGACGCGGCCCTGCTGCTGGACCAGGCACGCGTGAACGAGATCGAGGCGCTGGCCACCTACGTCAAGGCGCTCGCGCAGCTCGAGCGTCTGGCCGGAGGGCGGCTCAGCCTGCTGACGGAGACGGCGTCATGATGAAGCGCATCGTGTGGGGCGGACTCGCCGTGCTGCTCGTGGCGGTGGTGGCGCTCCGGATCGTGCAGGCGAGTCGCAGCGCCCCGGAGGCGCCGGAAGTGGACGAGATCCGGGCACGGACCGGCATCCCCGTCGAGGTGGCGGTGGCGCAGGAAGGGCCGCTCGTGGTCCAGCGCGAGTTCACCGGCGCGCTGCGCGGCATCCGGAGTGCCACGATCCGCGCGAAGACCGGCGACGAGATCCTGGAGATCCCCGTCCGGGTGGGCCAGTGGGTCCGCGCCGGCCACGTGGTGATCCGGCAGTCGAGCGAGGGCTCGATGGCGTCCGTCCAGCAGGCGGCGGCGGCGCACGAGCAGGCACAGCGGTCCGTCGAGCGCCTGCGTCCACTGCACGAGCGCGGTGCCATCAGCGACCAGGACTGGGACAACGCGCTGACGGGTCTCCGGGTGGCGGAGGCGAACCTCGAGGCGGCGCGCCGGAGCGTGGATCTGGTGAGCCCGATCGACGGGATCGTGACCGACATCCTGCTCAACCGCGGCTCGATGCCGGAGTCGGGAGACCCGCTGGTGCGTGTCTCCGATCTCTCCCGGGTCCAGGTCGTGCTGCAGGTGAGCCCGGAGCAGGCCCGCGAGCTGGGGCTGGGGCAGCCGGCCACCGTGCCGGCACACGGGCTCGTCGGCAGCGTGTCCGGTATCGCGCTCCAGGCGAGCCCCGAGTCCCGGCTGCTCGAGGTGGAGCTGACGTTCCCCGGCATCGGCGGGGATTCGACCCGGGCGGTGCCCGGGACCCTCGTGACCGCCCTGATCGAGGTGGGCCAGCGCGCGAGTGCGCTCCTGGTCCCGCAGGCCGCCGTCAGGGACGGTGTCGCCTGGGTGGTGGATGCCGATGGCGTGGCGCATCGCCGGGAGGTGACCGCCGGGCTCGAGGGCAACGGCCAGGTGGAGATCGTGAGCGGGCTCGCCGCGGGCGAGCAGGTGGTGGTGGCGGGCGCGTCCCTGCTGTCGGACGGGGCGCGCACCCGCATCGTCGGCGGCGAGACGTCCTGAGCGGGAGGCAACCCATGTTCCGCTTCTTCGCCCGCCTCGCCGTGCAGCGGCCCGTGCTCACGAGCATGATCGTGGCGGCGCTCGTGATCCTGGGCGGGTTCAGTTACGTGACCCTGGGCGTGGACCTCATGCCCAACATCGAGTTCCCCTACGTCACGGTCTCGACCGTCTACCCGGGCGCCGGCCCGGAGGAGGTCGAGACGCAGGTGACCGAGCGGGTCGAGGACGCGATCAGCACGATCGCCAACGTGAAGTCGCTCCTCTCGTTCTCGCAGGACAACGTGTCCATGGTCATCGTCGAGTTCGAGCTGGGCGTGGACCCCGACCTCGCGGCCATCGACGTGAAGGACAAGGTGGACGCGATCCGGATGGACCTGCCGTCGGACGCGGAGCCGCCGGCCATCGCCAAGTTCGACATCAACGCCATGCCGATCCTGGACGTCACGGTCTCGGGTCCGCAGGCGCTGGAGGTGCTCACCAACCTCGCCGACGACGTGGTGCGGGAGCGGCTCTCGCGCGTGGACGGCGTCGCCCGCGTGACCCTGGTAGGCGGTCGCACCGAGGAGGTCGAGGTGCTCGTGCACCCCGACCGGCTGCGGGCCTACGGGCTCGCCATCACGGACGTGGCCGCCCTCGTGGGCGGCGAGAACCTGTCGGTGCCGGCAGGCCGGGTGACCGAGCCCGGCGCCGAGTTTGCCATCCGGGTCGTCGGTGAATACGAGTCGCTCGATGAGCTGCGCGAGCTGCCGCTGTTCCTGCCCGGCGGCGGCCGCATCCGGCTGCGGGACATTGCCACGGTGCGGGCGGGCTTTGCCGACGTGCGCGAGCTCGCCCGGTACAACGGCCGTCCCACGGTGAGCCTGTCAATCCAGAAGCAGTCGGGCGCCAACACGGTCGCCACCGCCGACGGCGTGGTGGCGGCGCTCGACGAGCTGCGGCCGCAGCTCCCCGCCGGCGCCGAGCTGACCGTGGCGCGCGACGCCAGCGTCTACATCCGGGATTCGATCAGCGACATCCTGAGCAGCATGATGATCGGCATCGTGCTCACCACGCTGGTGCTGTTCCTGTTCGTGCACTCGTGGCGGGGCACCCTCATCGCCGTGATCGCCATGCTGGCCACCGTGGTCGCCACGTTCCTGGCGCTCGATCAGGCGGGCTTCACGATCAACGTGATGACGCTCATGGCCCTGGGCATCACGGTGGGCATTCTGGTCACCAACACCATCGTGGTGCTCGAGAACATCTACCGCTACCTGGACATGGGGTACGACCCGGTCGACGCGGCGGAGCGAGGCACGAGCGAGGTCGGGGTCGCCGTCGCCGCCTCGGCGCTCACGAACGTGGTGGTGTTCACGCCCATCGCGTTCATGCAGGGGATCATCGGCCAGTTCTTCTTCGCGTTCGGCCTCACCGTGGTCTACGCGACCCTGATGTCGCTGCTGATCTCCTTCACGGCGGCGCCGATGCTCGCCTCCCGCCTGCTGCGGGCCAACGAGACGAAACGCGAGGCCGCGGGGCGCCTGGGTGGCGTGTGGCGGGCGGTTGACCGGTGGTACGCCGGGCTCGAGCGCGACTACCGCGCGGTCCTGACCTGGGCGCTCGGCACCCGGGGCCATGGCTGGGCGGTGATCGGCGCCACGGCTGTGGTGCTCGTCGCGGCGCTCGCGATCCAGGTGCTGTTCGTGGGCGGCGAGTTCATGCCGCGCCAGGACGAGGGACTCGCGCGCGTGTCGCTCGAGCTGCCGCCCGGTACGCCGATTGCCAGAACCGTCGA
>DAINBS010000329.1:0-3569 GCA_036732805.1 Gemmatimonadales bacterium
GTCTTTCACGGCCGCACCGGTGACACGGCGGTCGCGGTCCCCCGGTTCGACACCACCGTCACCGTAGACGGAGCGCTGGACGAAACGGTCTGGCGGTCCGCGGCGGTGCTCACCGGCTTCTCCCAGTACCGTCCCGTGGACGGCCGACCCGCCGAAGACTCGACCGAGGTCCTGGTCTGGTACACCACCAAGGCCATCTACTTCGGCATCCGCGCCTTCGAGCTGCACGGCGACGTGCGGGCGACGCTCACCGACCGCGACAAGATCGACACCGAGGACTACGTCCAGCTCATCCTCGACACGTTCAACGACCGGCGGCGCGCCTACGTCTTTGGCGTGAACCCGCTGGGCGTCCAGGCCGACGGCATCCGCACCGAGGGCGGCTTCGGCGGAGCAGGCGGCGGCGGTGGCGGCGGCGGCGGGCCGAACGGCCACTTCGAGAACGTGGACATGAACCCCGACTTCACGTTCGAGTCGCGCGGCCACGTGACACCGGGCGGCTACGAGGTCGAGGTCCGCATCCCGTTCCGCAGCATCTCCTTTTCCGGCGCGGACTCGCAGACCTGGTCCATCAACGTCCTGCGCAAGGTCCAGCACTCGGCCTACGAGGACACGTGGACGCCTGCCGTGCGCGCGAGCGCCTCGTTCCTGACCCAGTCCGGCACCCTGCAGGGGCTCCAGGGCCTGGAGCGCGGCCTCGTCCTGAGCCTGAACCCGTTCGCGACCGGCCGCATGGACGGGGCACCCGACTCGCTGGGCGAGTGGGCCTACGACGTCACCCCCGAAGCGGGGTTCAACGTGTCGTGGGGCATCACACCCAACCTCACGCTCGACGGCACCGCCAACCCCGATTTTTCCCAGGTGGAGGCGGACGTGGCGCAGGTGACGGTGAACGAGCGGTTCGCGGTGTTCTATCCCGAGAAGCGGCCGTTCTTCCTCGAGGGGATCGAGCTGTTCAACACGCCGAACTCGCTCATCTACACGCGCCGCGTCGAGGAGCCCCTGGGCGGCCTCAAGCTCACCGGCAAGGTCGGGGGCACCAGCGTCGCCCTGCTCTCGGCGGTGGACGACCAGGGCGCGTCCGCGAGCGGCGAGGACCACCCCATCGTGAACGCGCTCCGGGTGCGGGGCGACATCGGCGAGCAGTCCACGGCGGGGTTCGCCTACACCGACCACATCGAGGGCGACACGTTCAACCGCGTCGTGTCGGGCGACGTGCGGCTCGTGTTTGCCCGGATGTACTACCTCGAGGTCCAGGGCGCCGCGAGCTGGACCGGCGACGGGGCCACGACCGTGGCGGCCCCGCTGTGGGAAGCCACCGTGGACCGCACCGGCCGCTCGTTCGGCTTCAACTACCGCATCCAGGGCATCGCGCCCGACTTCCGCGCGGACGTGGGGTTCGTTCCGCGTACCGGCATCGTGTCGCCCTCGATCACCAACCGCTACTCGATGTACGGCGCGCCGGGCGCCCTGATCGAGCAGTGGACCAACTTCTTCCGGCTCGAGGGACTCTGGAACTACGACGAGTTCTTCGACGGCGGCAGCATCCTGGAGAGCGACGCCGGCGTGTCGAGCATGTTCACCATCCGCGGCGGCTGGAGCGCGAGGCTGTCCCCGGTCTGGCAGACCATCCGGTTCGACCCCGAGTTCTACGCCGACTACGCCGTGGACACGGGGACCGACACCATCCCGCTGGTGCTCCCCGACCGGCTCACCGGCCTGTGGGGCGTGGGCGTGAGCGTCTCGACGCCGCAGACCGCCCTTTCGGCAAGCCTCGGCGCCAGTATCGGCAAGAACGCGGCGTTCTTCGAGCCGGCGCCGGCGGACGCCATCTCGGCGAACGCCACGGTCACCTGGCGCCCCACCGACCAGCTCCGGGTCGAGGGGCGCTACGTCTACTCGCTGCTCGATCGCGAGCGGGACGGCACGCGTCTCTCCACGGCCCACATCCCACGTCTCAAGGTCGAGTACCAGCTCGCGCGTCCGGTGTTCGTGCGCTTCGTGGGCCAGTACACGGCCCAGGAGCGGGATGCCCTGCGGGACCCCGCGACGGACCGGCCCATCCTCCTGCCTGACGACGCCGGTGCGCTCGCCCCGGTGGGGGCGCAGACGCAGAACGACCTGCGGCTCGACCTGCTGTTCTCGTACCGCCCCACCCCGGGCACGGTGTTCTATTTCGGGTACGGCTCCAGCATCACCGAACCGGAGGCGTTCACGTTCCGCGACCTCGAGCGCGTCAGCGACGGCTTCTTCCTCAAGCTGAGCTACCTGTTCCGGGTGTAGCCGCGTGAGCTTCGTCACCGCGCTCGCGTGCCGCCGCTGCGGACAGGAGCACCGCAAGACCGCGTGGATCGCGTGCGCGAGCTGCGGGGCGCCGCTGGACCCGCGCTACGACTGGGACGCGATCGCCGGGGCCGTGAGCCGGCCGGACATCCAGATCCGCCCCAAGACCATCTGGCGCTACCGTGAGCTGCTGCCGCTCGACCAGCCGCCCTCCGTGAGCCTGCAGGTGGGCTGGACGCCGCTCGTCGACCTGCCGCAGCTGGCCGACCTGCTGGGCGTGGGCCGGCTGTGGGTGAAGGTGGATGGCGTGTCGTTTCCGTCCCTGTCGTTCAAGGACCGCGTGGTCGCGGTCGCCATCAACAAGGCCATCGAGCTGGGCATCCGCACGGTGGGTTGCCCGAGCACGGGCAATCTCGGCAACGCGGTCGCCGCGCACGCGGCCGCGGCCGGGCTCGACGCGTGGGTGTTCATTCCCGACGTGCTCGAGCAGGGCAAGACCATCGGCACGCTGGCGTACCGCCCGAACGTCGTGCGGGTGCACGGCACGTACGACGAGATCAACCGGCTGACGCGCGAGGCGGCGCACGCGTTCGGCTGGGGCATCGTGAACGTGAACCTGCGCGCGTACTACGGCGAAGGCAGCAAGACGATGGCCTACGAGATCGCCGAGCAGCTGGGCTGGCGCGCGCCGTCGGCGGTGGTCACACCCATGGCAGGCGGCGCGCTGGCCACCAAGCTCGGCACCGGGTTCGCCGAGCTGGCACGGCTGGGATGGATCGAGGGACCGCTGCCCAGGCTGTTCGGCGCCCAGGCCCTGGGCTGCTCCCCCATCGTGACCGCCATCCAGAACGGGACCGAGACGATCGCGCCGGTGCGCCCCGACACGCTGGTGCGGTCGCTCGCGATCGGCGACCCGGTGGACGGACCGTGGGCGGTGCGCGAGGTGATCGCGTCGGGCGGCTGGGCGGCGGCGGTGACCGACGCCGAGACCGTCGAAGGCATGACGATGATGGCGGAGTTCGGCGGGATCTTCACCGAAACGGCGGGCGGCGTGACGGTCGCGGCAGCCCGTCGGCTCGCGGCCGAAGGCTGGCTCAAGCCGGACGACGAGGTCGTGCTGTGCAGCACGGGGAACGGCCTCAAGACCATCGAGGCGCTCGAGGGCGCGCTCGACCCCGGCCCGGTGATCGGCCCCAATCTCAAGGAGCTGGAGCGGCTGCTGTGACGGTCCGCGGCGTCCGGGTGCCCGCCTCGACGTCCAACCTCGGTGCCGGATTCGACTGCCT
>DAINBS010000330.1:0-3564 GCA_036732805.1 Gemmatimonadales bacterium
CTGTCGTCGTGGTGGCCAACGTCCTTATTCAGAAGCCGCACCGCCTCCCACGGCCGGCCCGGCCTGGTTCGAAGAAGTCGCCGCGACACGCGGCCTGGGTTTCACGCACCGTTCCGGTCACGAGACGCGGTACCTGCTGCCGGAGATCATGGGCGGTGGCGTCGCGCTCTTCGACATGGACAACGACGGCGACCTCGACATCCTCATGGTCCAGAGCGGCTACCTCGCGGCCTCTTCCGGGGCCCCGGCAGGCCACCGTCTGTATCGCAACCGCGGCGACGGCTCGTTCGAGGACGTATCGGCCGAACACGGCATCGCGACCGTCTCAGGCTACGGGATGGGCGTCGCCACGGGCGACTACGACAACGACGGGGACGTGGACGTCTACATCACCGGTTTCGGTTCCAACGCGCTCCTGCAGAACGACGGGCGAGGACGGTTCGCGGACGTGACGCGCGCGGCGGGCGTCACCGCATCCGGCTGGAGCACCAGCGCCACGTTCGTGGATGTCGATGCCGACGGCCGCCTCGACCTGTTCGTCACCCGCTACCTGGACTGGGCCCCTGACAGGGAGCGTGAGTGCTTCAGCCTGACCGGGCAGATCGACTACTGTGCCCCACGGAACTACGACGCGCCCACCACCGACGTGCTCTTCCGCAACAACGGCAACGGCACGTTCACGGACGTCTCCCGGGCGGCCGGGTTGGGCACGGCCGTCGGCAACGGGCTCGGCGTCCTCGCCGACGACGTGAACGGCGATGGGCGGCTCGACCTGTTCGTGGCCAACGACGCCACGCCCAACCACCTGTGGATCAACCTCGGTGGCGGCCGATTCGAGGAGACGGCGATGATGGCGGGGGTCGCCATCGACCAGGACGGCGCGCCGAAGGCCGGCATGGGCGTCCATGCCGCCGACGTGGACGGGGACGGCGACAACGACCTGATCGTGATGAACCTCGACACCGAGTCGGACTCGTTCTACCGGAACGAGGGCCGCTTCTTCGTGGACGCCACGACCGGCGTCGGCCTGCGCGTGGTCAGCCGCCGGTTCACCCGCTTCGGCGTTGCGCTGCTCGACTTCGACAACGATGGCCGACTCGATCTGTATGAAGCGAACGGCCGCGTCGGGCTGCAAGCCGAGACGTTTGGACCGGATCCCTACGCCGAGCCCAACCTGCTGTTCCGCGGGCTGGCGTCGGGGGCATTCGAAGAGGTGACGCCCAGGGGCGGGACCGTCGCGCCGCACGTCGCCACCAGCCGCGCCGCCGCGTTTGGCGACCTCGACAACGACGGCGGACTCGACATCGTGGTCGCCAACCGCGATGCGGCGCCACACCTGCTGCGCAACGTGGCGCCGGGACGCGGCCACTGGCTGCTGCTGCGCGTGCTCGAGCGCGCGGGCCAGGACGCCATCGGCGCGCGCGTGATGATCGACGCGGGCGGACGTCAGATCAGGCGGGACGTGCGGACGGGCTACAGCTACCTCGCTGCCAACGACCCGCGCGTCCACGTGGGCCTGGGCGACCTGCGCTCGGTGGAGTCGGTCACGGTGACGTGGCCCAATGGTGCCCAGGAGCGGTTTGGCCCGTTCGACGCCGACCGCATTGTCGAGCTGCGACGCGGCCGGGGAGACGGAAGCGAGAAGTGAGAAGTGAGAAGTGAGAAGTGAGAAGTGAGAAGTGAGAAGCACGGAGTGAAGATCAGTACCCAGCCGCGTAGCGCGTATTGAAGTGCGGGTGCAGCTGCCGGCGGGCGGCGGTGTCGGCGCCCGGTAACGGCTCGATGGTCTCGCCGTCGCGCGTGTAGAGGTCCATGTCCTTGCACCAGCCACGGGCCTCCAGCACGAGCCGGCGCGCCCACCCGTCTGGAGCGGTTGCTCGAGGCGCCTCGAACGCCACGGTCACCTCCTCGCCAGGGCCGAAGATCGCCACCGCGGCATCCTCGTTGGCCACGAGTGGTTCGATCGATCCGAACTCCGTGTACCAGCCTCGCGGATGACGCGTGTCACCGAGCGGCACCCGTCGTTCATCGTCGTAGTGAGGCGCGCGCTGTGGCCCGGTGGTTCGCCGCTGGAAACCGCCCGCGCGGAGCTCGGCCGTCCGCAGCGGAAGGACCTGGCGCCGCACCTCCGGCGCCCGCTCCGCGTAGACGATGGCGATGCGGTCCCAGTAGATCTCCTGCGACGTGCGGAGGCGAAGTGCGGTGGTGCCCGGCGGGAGCGGCGGCAGCGGGTAGGCCATCTGCCGCGGCATCCCTGCGGGATATCCGAACTCGCGCGCCACCTCGTGCCAGCGGCCGGCGCTGTCACGCGCCTCCAGCGTGGGCGCCTCGTAGACGGCGCCAGCCTGCCAGGCCGCGAAGACCGTCTGCGCGTAGGGATACTCCACCCACCCATCGATGAGCAGGACGGGCCGTCCGGGCCCGCGGTCGACAGGCTGGTCGAAGGTCATCGTCACGGAATAGGGGTGGGCGAGCCCGATGAAGCGAGGCACGATCTCACGCGGGCCGACGGCCGACAGATCAGCGTGCTGCAGCCGTGCCGTCACGTTGGTGCCTGCCTGATCGATCGCTTCGATCGGCAGCCGCTCCTCGCGGTAGAAGATCGGGGCGCCACTCGGCGACGGGCCGCTCACGGCCTTCCGTTCGTCGAGCGTCATCCGCCATCCGGGCGGCAGGTCGTAGGCGACGAGCGACACCGAGTCGAGATACGTGACTTCCTCCATCGGTTCGGCGACCTTCAGCCGGTACAGACCGTCGCTGGCCACGAGAGCGTCAGGAGGCAGGAGCACGTTCTCGCGCGGGACCGGCTCCGAATACGCACCCGGCCGCTCGAAGAACCCGATGCCGCCAACGCCGAGCAAGTCGGTGACAAAACGGAAGCGTGATCCATCCCACGCAAACAGGACGGGACAGCTGGAGAGCTGCCGCTGGATCTCCGAGATGTCGTGCAGCCGTCCGCCCTCGAGAGCCAGCTCGGTCTGGAACACGCCGTCGGACCAGGTGAGCGCGACGAAGTCGGCGCGCGCCGCGCCGCCCAGTCCGAGCGTCGTGGGCTGCAGGCTCTGGCCGGGACCGGAGGCCAGGCGGGTGGTGTCGAACGCGGTCCACTGCGATCCGGTGCGGACCGCCACGCGCGTGCCAAGCCCCGACACGTTGGACCGTCGCTGATCGCTCGAGGGATCCCGGCCGGAGAAGCGGAGGCCCAGGTAGCCATGTCGTCCCGCGCCCGGGGCCCAGATGATCGGAACACCGTCGGCTCCCACCCCCACGACCGACGGTCCGTTGCCCGGGTCGATGTGCGCCACCGTCCAGCCGCCGGGTGCGGCGGCTCCTCCATCAGGAAGGGCCGCCGTCGCCTGCGCACTCGCAGCGATCTCGTGCACCACCCACGTGTCCCCCGACGTGGCGAGCACCTCCAGGCGGCCGTCGCCGTTGGTATCGGCGATGGCCAGCCCCGTGTCAGGCCCGCCGGCCGAGGGCGCGATCGGCTCGGCGCGCCAGTCTCCCGCGTCACCGCGACGCCACCGCTCGAGCCCGCGCGGCCCCTGCGTGTAGATCTCGCTC
>DAINBS010000331.1:0-3559 GCA_036732805.1 Gemmatimonadales bacterium
ACGAAGCAGCCGAGGTAGATCATGCTCGTGCGCTCGCCCACCAGGGTCAGCATCCGGTAGGCGACCCGGCGCGTGAGTCCCGTCTTCGCGAACACCATGCCGAACATGAGCGACCCGAAGATGAACCACACCGACGGGTCCATGAAGTCCGTGAACGCGGTGCGGGCGGGTCGGATCAGGAAGAGCGCCTGCGCGACGCCGATCGCGATGCTGGTGACGCCAATGGGCACCACTTCCGTCACCCACCAGGTCGCCGCCAGGAAGAACAGCGCCAGCGCCGCCTTGCCTTCCCGGCCGAGCGGGAACAGCGCCCCCTGGGGGTCGACCGCGGGGGCCAGCGGCGGCGCGAGATAGACGGCGGCGAACAGCCCCAGCCCAAGGAGGATGAACGCCGTCCGCTTCCAGTCGATCCGGTGTGCCGCGGAGCGTGTGCGTGGGCCCGGACCTCCCGGAGCGGGAGCCACCGCCTCCACCGGGGGGGCGGCGGTCGTTCGGACCGTCGGCGTCAGCAGCTCTTGCGTCATGTGCACCTCGCCGGCGCCCGCGTGCGCGGGGCCGCGCTACCGTCCCAGCACCAGCGCCATCTCGTGAAACAGTTCGACGGAGCGGATCACGCCCACGAGCGGTCCGCCGTCCACCACCGGAATCAGGGTCAGATCCTGGGACACCATCTCGTAGATGGCCTTCATGATGTGGTCGTCCGCCTGCACGACGGTCTCGATCGGTTGCAGGACGTCGGTGATCGGCCGTCCGGCCTGCTCCCGGATGCCCTGGACCACCCGGTCATGCGACAGCTCCGACAGGTTGGGGTCCACGGCCACGTCAAACAGCTTCTTGCGGTACGCGAGGGGCTGGACCACCAGGAACTTCGGCTCCATCCCGAGCATCAGGTCGCGTCGGCGGACGTACCCCACCAGCACGTTGATCTCGTCGAACACGAGCAGCACGCGGGGCAGGGATCGCCGGCCCTGCACCTCCAGCTCGGCGGTCTCCATCAGGGTCACCGCGTCGCGCAGGGTTGCCGTGTCGCGGATCGAGGGGTACCGCGCGAGCGGGATCATGACGTCGCGAACGCGCTTCAGGCTGTTCATGCCGTCACCACCCCTTCTTGTGCAGGATGTCGCGCAGGCGCTCCGCCACGCGGCGGTCGTCGAGGGCGATGCGCCGGTTCGCGGCGTCCTCGATCCGGGCGACGAGCAGGGCGATGTCGGCTGGCTTCTCGAGCAGGTCGAGCGCGCCCAGCTTCATGGCTTCGACCCCCTGCTGCAGGGTGGCCCGGCCCGTGAGCAGGATGACCTGCTGGTCCGGGTTGATCCCGAGCAGCCCGCGCAGGGTTTCCAGGCCGTCGAGGCCCGGCATCGCCATGTCGAGCAGGACGGCGTCGTAGACCTTCCGGCGGGCCGCGGCGAGCGCCAGCTCGCCGTTCGCCGCCGTGTCCACCCGCAGCCCGCGAACCTCCAGCCGCTCCGACAGGGCTGCGACGAAGTCCTCTTCGTCGTCCACGAGGAGCACGGAGAGGTCAGCCATGGGGCGTCTCCTTGGGGAGGTCCAGTCCGGCCGCCGCGCGGAGGACGCGGACGAGATCCTCGATCCTGACCGGCTTCATCAGATAGTCGAATGCCCCGAGGCGCATGCCATCGGCCGCGTCCCGCGCCGACCCGTGGCCCGTGAGCAGGACGACCTGGACGTCGGGATGGTCGGTCTTGATGCGCTGAATCACCTGGAGCCCGCCGAGGCCAGGCATCTTCACGTCCAGCAGGACCACGTCGTAGCCGCCGGCCGCCACGCGTGCCAGTGCCTCGGTGCCGGTCGTGACGCCGGAAGCCTCGAAGCCGCGCAGCGCAAGGCGCTCCTCCAGCGCGCTCACCAACTCGGCCTCATCGTCCACGATCAGCACCCGCGGTCCCTGCATGGGTCACTCCGCCCCGGTTGGCGCGTCCACGGGCAGCGTGACCGTGAACCGGGTGCCGCTGCCGACCGTGCTCTCCACGTCGATCCGCCCGCCCAGCTTCTGCACGATGCCGTAGGTGATCGAGAGGCCCAGCCCGGTGCCGCCGCCCTTCTTGGTCGTGAAGAAGGGATCGAAGATGCGCTCGAGCTGCGCGTCGGGGATGCCCACGCCGTTGTCGATGACGCTCACGGCGACCTCGCCGGTGCCGGCGCGCGCGATCCCGATCTCGATCCGCCCGCCGTCTTCCACCGCCGCGAACGCGTTGTTGAGGATATTCAGGAACACCTGCTGCAGCTGACCGCGGTCGCTCACGATGCTCGGCGGATCGTCATGATGGGCGAACGTGATCTCGAGGTTCCGGTAGCTGGCCTCCTTCTCCAGGAAGCTGAGCACTTCCTTGAGCAGGTCGTCGAGATGGATCGTCTCGTAGTGCACGTCCATGTGCCGCGCGAACCCCAGCAGGCGGTGGGTGATGCCGCCGCACCGCTCCGCGGACTTGAGGACGGAGTCCACCAGATCCACCATCTTCTCCCGAGGGGGCAGCCGGTCGGACATCGTGAGCAGGTCCCGCAGCAGCCCGCCCTTCTGCGCGATGATCGCCAGCGGGTTGTTGATCTCGTGGGCGACGCCGGCGCCGAGCCGCCCGATGGCCGCGAGCTTGTTGGTGTACTCCATCTTGTGGTACAACGCGGCCCGCTTGCGATCCTCCTCCCGCACCCGGCGGACGATGAACGCCGTCCCGGCCAGGATCACCGCGAGAATCAGCGCCACGGTGACGCCCACGAACCCGAGCAGGTCCCTCCGGACCGACTGGATGCCGGCATGCGCCGCGTCGCGCGGGCTCAGCACCACGAGCGTGAACGGCGAGCCCTCGATCCGCGCGTAGGCCGCGATCATCGGCTGCCCGCGGCGGTCCACCAGCTCGGTCAGGGCTGGCTCGCGGGTCTGCGGGAGGGCCGGCAGGGGAGCGGGCTGGAGGATCTCGCCGTAGAGCCGGGACGGGGTCTGGAGGAGCCCTGCCTCGTTGATGATGAACGCGTCGGCGAAGGGCGGCACCACCAGGACGTGGCACCGCCGGCAGAATGCCGTCTGCTCCGGCTGGCGCAGGGTCCGGGCCCGCACCAGGAAGTGGAAGACGTCCGTATCCAGGGTGGCGCGAAGCACGACTTCCCGGTGTGCGCCCAGGGCCTTGTGCACCGCGAGCACGATGTGCGGGAGGTTGCGGTAGCCCATGAAGACGTCGCTGACGGACACGCCGCGCGTGCGCGCCTCCCGGAAAAAGGCGTGCTCCGCGTAGCTCCGCCCCTGCAGCGCGTATGGTCCGGCGTAGGCCACCTGGACGCCGGTCTCGTCGATCAGCCCGAGGTCCACGATGCCGCCGAACGACTCGTCGAGGCTGGCCAGGGCGCGCTCGAGGCCCGCCGCTTCGTGGAAGCCGCCGGTCCGGAGACCCCGGGCGGTATTCCCGCCACCGGCGCGGACATCTTCCCCTCAACCGGCGAGTTGGCCAGAGCGACGGGCCTCTCCCGGCGGCGCGTGGAGGGCCATCTCCGGGCGGCTGAGGTAGAGGGATGGCTCGAGCGGCATCCGGAAGGCGCCGGCCGAGCG
>DAINBS010000332.1:0-3559 GCA_036732805.1 Gemmatimonadales bacterium
GAGGATCACCAGGTCGGCCAGCTTGCCGGGCTCGAGCGAACCGATGTCGGCGCCCAGGCCGATGTAGTCGGCGCCCGCCCTGGTGGCGGCGTAGAGCGCCTGATAGGGTGTCAGGCCGCCCTGCGCGAGCATCCACAGCTCCCAGTGGGCGCCAAGCCCCTGGAGCTGGCCGTGGGCGCCCAGCTGCACGTGGCCGCCCGCGTCCACCACCGCCTTGACGGTCTTCGACAGCTCGATGTGATAGAACTCCTCTTCGGGAACGAGCATCCGGCGCCGGGCGCGGGCGTCGAGCTGGGCGCCGGGCACGAACTTCCGGAGCCGCTCGTTCGCGAAGACATCGGACATCTGGTACCAGTAGTTCTCGCCCCACACGCCCCCGTAGCCCACGATCAAGGTCGGCGTGTAGCCCGTTCGGCTGCGTGCCAGCAGCGTCACGACGTCCCGGTAGAGCGGCGCCACGGGAATGGCGTGCTCGATGCCGGTGTGCCCGTCGAGGATCATCGTGAGGTTTTGCTGGAGCATCGAGCCGCCTTCCGGAAACACCAGCATCCCCTCGTCGCGGGCGGCCTGGATGATCCACTGGCGGCTGTCGCGCCGCAGCTGGTTGTAGCTCTTCACCGAAAAGGCACCCAGCGCCTTGAGCCGCCGCACGTGGGCGCGTGCGTCCTCCAGGCTGGCGGTGACCGCCTTGTTGGGATTCTCGGCGCCGTACAGGACGAACCCGGTCGAGTAGATGCGCGGGCCCGTGATCCGGCCGGCGTCCACCAGCTCGGACAGCGCGAACACCGATTGCGTCGACGCCGACGGGTCGAGCGTGGTGGTGACGCCATAGGCGAGGTTCGCCTGGTACTCCCAGAGCCGCTGGGGAAGAATGTCGAGCGTCGAATACCCGAGGTGCGCGTGGACGTCCACGAGCCCCGGAATGATGGTCTTGCCGGGCAGCGGCACGGTGCGCGCGGTGAGCGGCAGGTCGGGGCAGGGGGAGGGGCAGATGCGCTGAATGCGCGAACCCTGCACGACGACGTCGGCGCGCTCGATCACTTCGTCGCCCTTCATCGTGACCACGCGGGCCCCGCGCAGCACGATGGCCCCGCCGGGCTGGGCCCGCGGCACCCGCAACGCGATTTCCGTGATGCGCGCGGGCACGGCGGCGTTGGCGCGCATCCACTCCGCCGCACCCGCGGCAGGAGCGGCAGAGTCGGCAGGAGCGGCAGCGAGGGCATCGCTTACGGTCTGCTCATACACCATGGGGCCCAGGGACCAGGTGACGGCCCGGGAGTCATGCCGCCACGCGATCCAGTCTCCGCCGGTGCGCGAGAGCCGCACGGCCTTCACGTCGCCCTTGACCTCGATGGTGACGGGGGCGCCGGTGACGGGCAGGGGCGCGAGATAGACGTCGTGCAGCTCCTTGAACGCCACCCACCGGCCATCCGGCGACGGCACCATCTCCTCGGCACGTTCGTTCACGGCCAGCGTGCGCCGGTCGAGCCCCTCGGGGGTCACGGACGACAGCACGGTCTTGCCGTCGCGACTCTCGGTGACCAGGAGACGGGTGCCGTCCGCGCTCCAGGCCACGTGCGGCATGGGGCGGCCGGAGCCGCGGTTTTCGGTGCGCATCACCGGGCGCGTCGCCCCGCCGGCGATGGGAAGCACGGCCACCGTGAGGAACGGCTCGTTCGCGAGGTCGGCGCCGCGGTTGGCGGCACCCGATCCCTGAATGAGGGCGACGGTGCGGCCGTCCGGCGAGACCGCCGGGTTGGCGTATTGATTGGGGACCTGGCTGAGCCGGACGGGCCTGGGCGTTCGGACCGTGAGGTCCACCGACCAGACGTGCCCATTCGCCGAGTCGTCCCACGTCGTGTAGACGAGGCTGCGGCCGTCGGGCGTGAACGCCGGTGCGAACTCGAATGGTCCGTCCGGCAGAGGAGGAGCCGCGACCGGCGTCATGCCTTCACCGGGCGCGCCGCCCCGGGGCATCCCTCCCGGCGGGCCGCCTCTGGGCGTGCCGCGGGGCGCGCCCTGTTGGGCGCGGCGCTGTGCGCTCGGGTCCTGGGTGACCCGGATGGGTGTTCCGCCGGCGTACGGCATCCGCCAGAGCGAGCCCACGGCCTCGAAGACCAGCGTGCTCCCGTCAGGCGCGACGACCGGCCACCGGACGGCCTTCACCGCCACCGCGTCGTCGGTGATGCGGTGGTCGAAGTGCAGGGCGGACTCGACGACCTGCTCCACCTCGGCGGTGAAGGCAATGTCCGTGACCGCGCCATCCGCGGCCGCCACGCGGTGCAGCTTCCCGCCGAACGTGACCACAATGGCCGACCCATCCGGCGTCCAGGCGTAAGCGGGATACGCGCCGTGGACGGTCCACGTTTCCATCTGGTCGTGGTCGAGTCCGTCGAACGCCTGCCGCTCCGCGCCGGTCACGAGATCCCGCAGGACTACCACGGTCTTCATCCCCACGCGCCGCAGGAAGGCCAGCGTGGCGCCGTCCGGGGAGACCGTCGGCCGGATGGCGCCGCCCGGCGCCGTCGTTACCGGCTCGACCTCTCCGGTCTCCCGGTCCACGCGGGAAATCTGAAAGATCCCGGCATGGGGGTCCTTGTTGTAGTCGAACGGGGTGGTCCAGCTGAAGTACACCCAGCGGCCGTCCCGCGACGGGTACGGTTCGTTCTGGTCGGATGTGAAGCTCGTGCGGTCCTTGACCTTCGCCCCGCTCCCGCTCGGCACGTGGAACAGCCAGATCTCCCCACCCCCGAGCGAGCGGGTGCTGCGAACGTGCCGCTTGGCCACGACGTACTCGCCGCCGGGCATCCAGGCGGGCGCGGTGGGGAAGCTGTCGTCGAGTTTCGTGAGCTGCCGCGGATTCGACCCGTCCGCGTTCACGAGCCAGAGATTGTCCTTGCCGCTGCGGTCGCTCACGAACACCAGCGTCGTGCCGTCGGGGCTGTACCGCGGCTGGTGGTCGAACGCCCGGCCCGACGTCAGGCGTTCGGCCTGGCCTCCCGCCATGGAAACCCGATAGAGGTCACCCAGGAGATCGAACACCACCCACTGGCCGTCGGGACTCACGTCCAGGTTCATCCAGGTGCCTTCATCGGTCGCGAAGCGGACCGTGTCGGCCGGGCCGTGCGTGTCATTCACGGTCCACGCGGGCTCCTGCGCGGCGAGCAGCGAGGCGACGAACAGCGAACACAGCGACAGGTAACGCAGGGGCATGGGTGCTCTCGGATGGCTGGAGGTTCTGCCGGAGCCCGACCGGGCTCCACGGACCCGGGGGGAAACTAGCAGGCCCGGAGCCCGTAGGGACTACCCAAAACCCTGGCGAACGGTCCGACCACACCACAGCTTGAGCGTCGCCCCCGCCGCGGCGCTTCGCGCGCCGAGGAGGACGAGCGGCTCGATTTCACTGAGCGGAAGCTGGCCCAGCAGCGGGAGGCGCCGCGGCTGCCGGAGCGTTAGCCGTTGGCCGTTGGCCGTTTGCCGTCAGGTCGGTGTAGCTTCGCGGCGCCCGTCGCTCCCGTCGCTCCCGTCGCTCCCGTCGCTCCCGTCGCTCCCGTCGCTC
>DAINBS010000333.1:0-3537 GCA_036732805.1 Gemmatimonadales bacterium
CGCGCGTGGATCTCCGTGACGCCGGTCGCGGCCACGAGCGCCGCGGCGTTGTCGGCGCGGATGCCCCCGCCAGGAAGCACGCCGATCCGCCCATCCGCCCGGCGCACGAGGTCGGCGATCAGCGCCGCGCCTTCCGGGGCCGAGGGCGCCTGGCCGGAGGTCAGCACCCGGTTCACCCCGAGGGCAACGAGGGCGTCGAGCGCCGCGAACGGATCCCGGGCAAGATCGAAGGCCCGGTGGAACGTGACCGAGAGCGGCCGGGCCTCGGCGATCAGCCGCTCGGTGACTTCGGCGTCCACCGTGCCGTCCACGCACAGAGCCCCGATCACGATACCGGCCGCTCCCGCCTCCCCGGCCGCCGCGATATCGCGGCGCATCGTTTCGATTTCCCTAGCCGCGTAGTGAAAGTCCCCGCTCCGCGGCCGGATGATGACGTGAATGGGGATGCGGAGTGTGTCGCGGGCGAGGGAGATGGTGCCGATGCTGGGGGTGGTGCCGCCTTCCACCAGGTTGTCGCACAACTCGACCCGGCCCGCGCCCCCGGCTTCGGCGGCGACGGCCGAGTCCACCGAGTCCACGCAGGCTTCGACCAGCACCCCACGCTTCGCTTCCACGCGGCTGCCTTCCCGGTTCATCCGAGCATAGCCTAGGCGGTGACGAGGCGGGCCGCAACTCGAAGGGCAAGGTCTTGACGCGCGCTTGACGGGGCTCGGGCAACGTCCCGCACACCCCAGCCGGAGTCCCCCGTGCCTCACATGTGCCGCAGATCGATCGCCATTGGGCTGTTATCCCTCCAGCTGCCCGCCTGTGCGGGCCACTGGTCACGCCCAGACCCCTCGGTGAGTCCCGCGACCTATGTCGCCACGGAGCGACCTCCCCGCGTTCGCGTCGTCACGCAGTCGGGGCGACGCATCGACCTGCGACGGCCGGAGGTCGTCGGGGACTCCCTCGTCGATTCGTCGAGGACCACCGTGGTCCGGGAGGCGTTGCCGGTTTCAGTCCCACGCTCGGAGGTGGCGGACATCCGGCTTCTCGAGGCAGACGAGGAGCGTTACCGGAGTATCGGTATCACCACGGTGGCCGGCCTGCAACTGCAGATCGACGACCCCGTCTTCACATCCGACTCCCTATGGGGAACGAGAGTGATTGACCGTGAACATCGGTGGGGCATCCCCTTGACGGACATCCGGCAGATCCTGATCCCGAAGGTCAACTGGGGGCTTGCCTCCGTCGGGATCGTGGCTGCTGCCGCGACCGTTGGGCTGCTGGTCTGCGCCGCGGCCTGCACCTTCGGGATGTGACGCTGGCGGCCTGTTTCAGTTCAGGGTGAGGTCAAGCCGCATGGCGCCTCCCGGCGCCGACGGGTGAGCGCGCCGGCCTTGGCGCGAGCTGGGCCTGCTTCCGGCCAGCGCTATTCGCGTTCGAGCACGACGAACCGCATCTCGCCCAACCGGTCCCCGTGGAGGACCGCGGGGTCGCCCGGTCGGAGCGCCCCCAGCGCCCCCGACCCAGGTCGGGGAGCGTTTCCACCGGGTGCCGTTGAGCGAGTAGATCACGTCGCCCGGCCGCGACTGCGTGATTGGCTGCGGACTTGGTACGGGCGGCGTTGCACCGCAACGGCTGCCGCCGAGGTCAGGCTTCAGCGAGTGTTCGACGAGCCTCCGCTCAGCCCGACTGCCGCGAGCAGGGCGTGATACCGTGACGTACTGGCGACCTCGGAAAACAGCGGCAGAGGCGCGAGCAGCAGGGTCAGGTCCGTCCCGGGCGTTCGTACCCCTGCCTCCATGACCGTCAATGCCTCGTTCTGGGCACCAAGGCCGGCATAGAGCGCAGCGGCCGCAGCGGGTGCGATGTACTCCGCGACGGACGCCACGACGCCGACCGCGCCCGGATCCGGCGTCTGCTGTCCCAGCGCAGATACGATCGCTTCGACGGCGGAAGCCGGCAGGCCGGCGCGCACGAGATTCGCGGCGACCGAGTCGAAACGGCGCAGCCGCAGGAACGCCGCCGCGGCCACGAGATATGCCTCCGTATAGGAAGAATCCACCGCGATCGTCCGGCGCACCTGGGCAATGGCGGCCGAGTCGCGCCCGATGACGTGCAGCCCGATGGCCAGGGCATTGCTGCTTGCCGGAGAGAGTGGGTCCAGTTCGACCGCCCGACGCAGCGCAGCGAGGGCGGCTGCCGTATCGCGAGCGACGAGCAGATGCTCCCCGTACCACTGCTGCGTCGTGGCG
Source organism: Gemmatimonadales bacterium (assembly GCA_036732805.1). GTDB lineage: Bacteria > Gemmatimonadota > Gemmatimonadetes > Gemmatimonadales > GWC2-71-9 > JAOTWJ01. The sequence continues at coordinate 2,238 of DAINBS010000333.1, forward strand.
GCTTCCGGTGAAAGCGCGATGGCCCGCTCGAACTCCCGACGCGCACCGGGCCAGTCGTGGCGCCACAGTTCCAGCAGGAGCCCCCGGGCCGCGTAGGCGTCTCCCAGCGTCGAATCCAGTGCGAGCGCCCGATCGACCAGATCGTCCGCCCGCTCCAACGCGGCCGTTCCCGTCAGGTTGGTCACGCGGTAGACCGGGAACAGCAGGTACGTCTGTGCGAGCGCCACGTACCCGCGCGCGAATCCCGGATCGAGCGCGATGGCGGCCTCGAGCTCCTCCGCCGCCTGGACCAGGTTGTCGCGACCCCGTCGCTTCCAGTAGAAGCGCCCGCGCATATAGTGCTCGTAGGCCGCGAAGTCCGACGGCGGGGCCTGCTCGGCGGCGCTCGGCCGGCGGGCCAGAAAGCCGCGAAGCTCGCGTGCGACGCTGGCGGCGACGTCCTGCTGGACGCGTACGAGATCCGCGGCCTCGAGGTTGCGCTCGTACCGGTCGCCCCATACCTGCGCCCCTCGCGCATCCACGAGCCGCACCGTCACGAAGATCCCCTGCGCTTCCCGTTGGGCGGTGAGCAGGACAAGGTGCCCGACGTCCAGCTCGCGCGCCGCCGTGCGCGGATCGTCACGCTCCAGGCGCCGCGCCGACTCGTGCGCAATCACCGTCACACCCGGCTGGCGCATGAGCTCGAGGCCTACCGCTTCGGCCAGCCCTTCTGCGAGGTACTCCGCCGTGTCTCCGCTGCCGACCGCCCGGGGCAGCACGGCGACGCGTTCCTCGGCGGGACCTCCGCCCCTCTGCACGAGGAGGGCGATGCCCCCGGCGGCGGCAATGAGCACCACGAGACCGACGCCGAGCATGAGCACCCGTCGCCCGCGGCGCTCGGGACGCGCCACGGCTTCCAGCGCAGTCGCGAACGCGCCCGCGGTCGGAAACCGGTCTTGAGGCGCCTTGGCCAGGGCACGCTGGATCGCCCGATCCACGCTGACCGGGAGTCCGGGCCGCAGGCTCGCCGGGGAGGGGATCGCATGGGTCACGTGCTTCGACATGATGGCCTGGACGGTGGTGCCCAGGTACGGGGGCTCCCCTACCAGCATCTCGTACAGCATGCAGCCAAGGGCGTAAGTGTCCGAGCGGGGCCCGGCCTCCTCGCCGGCGGAGACCTCCGGGCTCATGTACAGGGGCGTCCCGAGCGACAGCCCCGCCTCGGTGAGACGGTCTCCCGCCGCTACCTGGAGCGCGCGGGCGACTCCGAAGTCCGCGACCCGCGCGTGATGACCTGCGAGGAGCACGTTCTCCGGCTTGA
>DAINBS010000334.1:0-3491 GCA_036732805.1 Gemmatimonadales bacterium
ACCTCCGACGCGGCGGGTGCTCGGAGGGGAGCGTACCGTTGCAGATCGTTGGTCACGTAGAGGTGATGGCCGTCCGGCGAGCGCGCGACACCCCATGTGCCGCGCGAGGCGGCGAGGCGCTTCACCTCGCGCTGCGCGGCCAGGTCGACCACCGAGACGTCGTAGGAGCCCGCGTTCGCGACGTACAACAGGGTTTCGCCCTCGTTGGTGGCCATTTCGTGCGGCTCGTCGCCCACGGGAATGGTGGCGACCACGCGGCGCGACGGCAGATCCACGACCGACACGTCATCGGAGCCGCGGTTGCTCACGTGCGCCCGGGCCTCATCGCGCGACAGGAGCACGAAATGGGGCTGCGCGCCCACCGGGATCTCCGCCAGGACCTTCCCGCTCTCCACGTCCAGGATGATGAGACTGTTCGAGGCCTCACACGCGACGAGCAACGTGCGGCCGTCCCGCGTGACCGCGAGATTGAAGGGCGTCTTGTACTCGATCCGCGGGACGTCCTTCCAGGCCGTGTGGTCGATCTGCGGCCAGCTCCCCTCGGCGTCGAACGATCGGCCGTGGATGCCTGGCGTGTGGCAACGGGTGCAGGTCGCGCGGTCGACCTCGCGCAACCCGGCGTCCGAGGCTGCCACCGGATCCAGCATCACCGCCTGCGCCAGGTACTCGCTGCCGGGCCCGTGACAACTCTCGCACTGCACGCCCTGCGCCACGTCGAAGCTCTCCAGGAACCGGCCCGACGGTTCCCCGCCGCCGGTCGCGTGGCACGCCAGGCAGCGATCCGCCGCCTGCGGGTTGCCGCTGACGCCCATCTCGCGCGCGATCTCGCCCGCCCGTGCGGTGCCCAGAGTGGCGTACGCGGCGGCGTGGCGCGACACGCGCCACGTCCCGTAGGCCCGGCTCCCCGACTGGGCGCCATGGCAGGTGGCGCACCCGAGGGCACCGACGTACTTGGGACCGGGCAGCGTGTCGGCGGCCTCCCGCTCGGCCGGCTCCACCGGTCCGCCCATCCCGGGATGCGCGATCTCCCGGCGGGCCTCCTCGAAGACGAACTTCCTGACCTTCAGCACCGCCGTGTGGGATCCCTTCTCCTTGTGGCAGACCAGGCAGTCGGACTCGACGGGCATCCTGAGCCCCGCCAGCCGTGCCCGGACGCTGTCCCGCATGACCGCGGCGTCCATGTACTCGCTGCCCGGCCCGTGACAGCGCTCGCACTGGACGCCGTCCTCGTAGCGGAACTCCTCATCACGTTCCCAGGCCTCGGTGTCGTACGCGGTCGTGTGGCATCCCAGGCACACGCGGGCCCGGGTCGGATCGCCGGCGATGCCCGACATCTCCGCGATCCGGCGCGACTCGGGCATGGAAAGGGCCGCGTAGGCCCGGGCGTGCTTCGTGAGGCGCCACACGCTGAACTGATCGCGGCCGCCGTGCTGGTGGTGGCACTGGCGGCACGCCTTTTCCCCCACGTAGACCCGGTCGCGCCGCGTCTGCGCGCCCGCCGGCAGGCTCACCGCGAGCGCGAGGACGGTCAGCGCCAGTGGTTTCGCGTTCACCGTGCAGGCTCCGTTGCCGTGATGACCTGATTCGGCCTCTGGCCGTCGAGCGTCTGCAGTTTCCCACTGGGCCAGCGGATCTCGATCCGGTCGATCCGCGTGGCGTCGCCCAGGCCGAAGTGCAGCCGGGGATCGCTCTGTGAGAGGTAGCCCGAGCTGCTCACCCGCAGCCGCATCTGCGTTTTGCCACCGGCCGTCACGCGCACGCGCGCCCCGATGCCGTCCCGATTGCCGGTCGTGCCGACCAGACGCACCATCACCCAGTTCCGGCGGTTGCCGCCCTCGTTCCGCAGCAGCCGGGCCCGCTGACCCAGGTCCAGCACCAGCACGTCCAGGTCGCCGTCGTTGTCGTAGTCGCCGACCGCGGAGCCCCGGCCCATGAACTCCTCCTGGAAGTCCGGCCCCAGGAGCTGCGACACGTCAACGAACCGCCGCCCGCCGTCGTTCCGGAGCAGCATGGCCTCTTCGTCCACCATGCGATGCGGCTGCCCGCTCGTCAGGAACAGGTCGACGTAGCCGTCGTGATCGAAGTCGAAGAGGTTGCCGGACCAGTTCGTGACGGGCCCGCACGCCGTGGCCACGCCCAGCGGGGTGGTCCGGTCCTCGAACAGCCCGCCGCCCAGGTTCATGTAGACGGAGCAGTACGCCATGTCGGGAACGACGATGTCGACCAGTCCGTCCAGGTCGATGTCCCCGAACTCCGCGCTCATCGCGGAGGCGGCGTTCCCCCGCTCGGCGAAGGCGGTGCCGCTCTGGAGCGCGACGTCCGTGAACGTCCCGTCGCCGTTGTTGCGGTACAGGTTGTTCTCCATGGCGTCGTTCGCCACGAAGATGTCCAGATCTCCATCGTCGTCCACGTCGCCGGTCGTGACGCCCATCGCGCGGCCGTCGGGATGGTAGAGCCCGGCCTTGCGGGTCACGTCGGTGAAGGTCCCGTCGCCGTTGTTGTGATACAGCACGTCCGGCTGGCCGTGGTACGCCAGCGGGCCGGGGAAGCGCTGCGCGGCGTAGAAGTACTGGTAGGTGGGATCGTACTCGAGGTAGTTGCCGACGTAGAGATCCAGGTACCCGTCACGATCGTAATCCAGGAACGCGCTGCCGAGCGCGCTCAGGGCATTGCCGATGCCGGCCGCTCGCGCAACGTTCGTGAACGTCCCGTCACCGTTGTTCTGGTAGAGCGCGTTGGGCCCGTAGTTCGCGACGAACAGATCCTGGTCCCCGTCGTTGTCGTAGTCGGCGATGCTCACCCCCATCCCCATCCCCTTGTCCCCGACGCCCGCCTGCGCCGTGACATCGGTGAACGTGCCGTCCCCGTTGTTCCGGTAGAGCGCGTTGGTCAGCTTGTCCTTGTTGCGCCGTCCGCGCACCCCGCTGACCCCTTCCACGTACGCGCCGTTGACCAGATAGATGTCGAGATCGCCGTCCCCGTCGTAGTCGAAGAACGCGCAGCCGGCGCCATTGGACTCGATGATGTTGTCCATGTCGCCGTCGCCGACGTCGTGCACGAACGTGATGCCGGCCTGCCGGGTGACGTCGGCCAGCCCCGGCAGGTCCTGCCGGCTCGACTGACCGCGCAGCACGGACACCACGCACAGCAGGCCAATCACGATCAGGCCCGCTCCCATCGTCGGGCGTTTCACGGTGCCCTCCCGCCGCCGGCCGGTCGCGACTCCCACTCGGCGCCCAGGTCCACCCACTCGATCAACAGGATCAGGTCGCGCCGTCCGAGCACGTCGTGCGGGGTCGCGCCGCCAGGTGAGGACTCCGGCGCCCTGCCCAGCAGCAGCCGGATCAGCGGGCTCTCCCGCGCCGTGCCGGGCACCACGTACCGTCCGCCGGGTCGCCCGTCCGACTGCGCCAGCAGGGATTCATACACCGTCCGGAACGCCGACTCCGACATGCTGGTTCCGGGCTCACCGAGCATCGGCTCCGCCTGTC
>DAINBS010000335.1:0-3440 GCA_036732805.1 Gemmatimonadales bacterium
GCGGGGCCGTCTCGTGCAACATCGCGATCCACACCGGCTTCACGGGCCCGAACGCCACCAACGGCATGTCCTGCGCGTCGGGGGCCGTGGCCATCGGGGAGGCCCTGCGGGTGATCCGCCGCGGCGATGCCGACGTGATGCTGGCGGGGGGCGCGGAGGCACCGCTCGCGCCCCTGTGCTTCGGTTCGTTCACGATCATCCGGGCCATGTCCACCCGCAACGACGACCCGGCGACGGCCTCTCGGCCGTTCGATCGCGACCGGGACGGTTTCGTGATGGGTGAGGGTGCGGCGGTGCTGGTGCTCGAGCGGCGCGACCGCGCCGAGGCGCGCGGCGCGCGCATCTACTGCCTGCTGTCCGGCTATGCCCTCACCAACGACGCCTTCCACATGACCGCGCCGCGGCCCGACGGGTCGCAGGCGGCCCGGGCCATGACGCTGGCTCTGGCCGATGCCGGGGTGGCACCGCACGAGGTGGGCTACGTGAACGCCCATGGCTCGTCCACACGGCTCAACGACACGACGGAAACGCTGGCGATTCAGGAAGCGCTCGGTGCGCACGCCTCGCGGCTCGTCGTGAGTGGCACCAAGGGCTACTACGGCCACCCGCTTGGGGCGAGCGGGGCCATCGAGGCCGCCATCTGCGCCCTCGCGCACGCGCGCAACTGGCTGCCGCCCACCGTCAACCTGGCAACCCCCGATCCCGCGTGCGGGTTGCAGCTCCTCGCAAACGGCCGCGAGAGCGAGGCCCCTGAGGTGATCCTGTCGAATTCCTTCGGGTTCGGGGGAGTGAACGCGGCGCTGGTGCTGCGCCGAGCCGTATAGCGAGTAGCTATCGCCGACACGCAGGCAGTGCGAAGCGGCCCCTCGGCAACTGAGATCGGCACGGCAAACGGCTAACGGCTAGCCGCCAACGGCCAACCGCCTCTTGCGACCCTCCACCGTCTGGTGTCACTTCTCCCGCCTCTCCATTCCTGCCACCGTCCGGAGGCGTCGGATGCGCGCACGTGACCTCTCCCCCCTCCTCTTCTTCACCGCTGTCGCTCTCGCGCTCACCGTCCCGACCCATGGCGCGCGCGCGCAGGGGACCCGCGTCGACTACGAGCGCGCCGAGCGGTTCCTCGGCGCCCACCTCGACAGCCTGGTCCTCAACGAGCGCGTGCGCCCCACCTGGCTCGGTGAGACGGACCGGTTCTGGTACGTGCGCGATCTCCCGGACGGACGGGAGGTGGTACTGGTCGATCCTGCCGGCCCGCGGATCGGCCCGGCCTTCGATCACGCGCGTCTGGCCGCGGCGCTCACCGATGCAGTCGGCCACAGCGTGGACGCCAAGCGCCTTCCGACGGAGCAGCTCACGCTCTCGGTCGGCGCGGACACGGTGGCCCTGGAGGTGGACCGGGTCCGCTGGGCATGCGATCTCGCCACCTACCGCTGCGCGCGCGCGGCGCCGCCGCGGCCGGACGGCATCTCGCCCGACGGGAAGTGGGTCGCGTTCGTGCGCGACTACGACCTCCACGTGCGATCCACCGAATCGGGCCGCGAGATCCGCCTGACGACCGACGGCGCGCCCGACCGCGCCTATGCCACGCCCGTGCCGTCCCCGACGCTGATGGTGCGGGAGCGGACGGAGACGCCGGCGCTCGACCCGCTGGTGTTCTGGTCGCCCGACTCGCGCCGGCTCGCCACGTACCGGATCGACACGCGCGGCGCGGGGACGCTCAGCATGGTACAGCACGCGCCGCCCGATCGCGTCCGACCGCGCCACTACACGTATTTCTATCCGCTCCCGGGAGATTCCGTCCTGCCCACCGGCGACCTGTTCCTGTTCGCGGTGGACGGGTGGGAGCCCGTCCGGGTGCCGATCGCGCCGGTCGTGATGCAGTACTACGGCGCCCCCGCCCGACCCACTTGGTCGAAGGACGGCGCGCGGCTGTCGCTCGTCGTCACGGACCGCGGCTACACGCACAGGCAGGTGCTGGACATCGACGCAGCGACCGCCGCGCCGCGCGTTGTGCTCGAGGAGGTCGGGGACCCCTACGTGGATGTGTACGGGGGGACGATCTTCCGCAGGCTCGAGTCGGGCGCCGTCGTGTGGGGGTCGGAGCGGGACGGCTGGACGCACCTGTATCTCCACGACGGCGCGCGCGGCGCGTTGGAGCGGCAGCTCACGACCGGGCGCTGGGTGGTGCGTGACCTCCTCCACATCGACGACGAGACAGGAACCGTCCTGTTCGTCGGCGCCGGCCGCGAGGCCGGGCGGGACCCGTACCTGCGGCACCTGTACCGCACGGACCTCACGGGCCGGCCGCCGCGGCTGCTCACCCCCGAGGATGCCGACCACGAGGTCGCCGTCTCGCCCACGGGCTCCTGGTTCGTGGACACCTACTCGCGGCCGCAGGTCGAGCCGGTGTCCGTGCTCCGGCGCGCGAGCGACGGCGCCGTCGAGCTCCCGCTCGAGCGCGCCGACGTCTCCCGCCTGCTCGCAACGGGGTGGCGGCGCCCGGAGCCGTTCCAGGCCAGGGCCCGTGACGACGCGACGGACATCTACGGTCTCATCTGGTGGCCGAGCACGCTCGACACCACGAAGAGCTATCCGGTGGTGGAGCAGATCTACACGGGGCCCCATGGCTTCTTCGTCCCGAAGGGGTTCGGCGCCTGGCGCAGCACGGCGCAGTCCATCGCCGAGCTGGGGTTCGTGGTGGTGCAGGTGGACGGCCTGGGCACCAACGAGCGGGGCAAGGCGTTCCGCGTGCACTCGTGGCAGAACCTGGGCGACGGCGGCCTTCCCGATCACATCGCCGCCCTGCGCCAGCTCGCCACGCGCTACCGGTTCCTGGATCTCACCCGCGTAGGGATCTTCGGGCACTCGGCCGGGGGATACGACGCCGCCCATGCGATGCTCAGCCACCCGGAGTTCTACAAGGTGGCCGTCTCCTCGGCCGGCAATCACGACCACCGGATGGACAAGGCCGCCTGGAACACGCAGTGGATGGGGTGGCCCGTGGGCGAGCACTACCGCGCCCAGTCGAACGTGACCCTCGCATCCAGGCTCGAGGGCAAGCTGCTGCTCGCCGCCGGCGACGTGGACGAGAACGTGCCCGTGTCGGCCACCCTCCAGCTCGTGAACGCACTGATCGAGGCGAACAAGGACTTCGAACTGCTCGTTTTGCCCAACCAGACCCACAACCTCGGCCGCCACGCCTACTTCCAGCGTCGCCGCTGGGACTTCTTCGTCGAGCACCTGCTGGGAGTGCAGCCGCCGGCGGGATACCGGATCACCGCATTCGATCCGCCGCCTGCCGGACAGCGTTGAACATCATGAGTCCGCTTCCTTCACTCGGCCCAACCGCGTGGATGGTGGCCCTCGGGGTGGCCGCGCTCAACCTGCCGTTCGGGTACTGGCGTGCAGGCACCCGTCGATTCACGCTGCCGTGGTTTCTC
>DAINBS010000336.1:0-3419 GCA_036732805.1 Gemmatimonadales bacterium
CCCGAGGCCCTGCGCTGCGAGCTGGCGGCCAAGGTGTTCGCGCATACCGGGGCGTACGACACCGCCATCGCCGCGTACCTCTCGGCGGACGACGCGGAAGGGCTGCCCGCGCAGCTCCCGCTCGCTCTCAGCCGGCACATGGCCCTGCGCTATGGGGAGAACCCTTATCAGCGCGCGGCGCTGTACGTCACCGATGAGCCCGGCATGCGCGATCTGCGTCAGCTCCACGGCAAGGAGCTGTCGTTCAACAACATCCTCGACATCGAGGGGGCGCTGCTGGCGGTCGAGCCCTGGGTGGGCCGGCCGGCCTGCGCGGTCATCAAGCACACGACGCCCTGCGGCATCGCGCTCGGGCCCACCGCGGCCGAGGCGTATCGGCGCGCGCTGGCGACCGATCCCACGTCGGCATTCGGGTCGGTGATCGCCTTCACGACCGCCATCGACCGCGCCACCGCCGAAGCCATGCACGACCTGTTCGTCGAGGTCGTGGTGGCGCCGGAGGTGGAGCCCGACGCACTGGCGGTGTTCCAGCGGAAGAAGAACCTGCGGGTCGTGGTGCTCCCGCCCGGGCTCGCGGGCCCGACCCTCGACTTCAAGCGGGTGCGCGGCGGGCTGCTGGCGCAGGACCGCTTCCGATACTCGACCGACGAGTCGGGCTGGAAGGTGGTCACCGCCCGGACGCCCACGCCCGACGAGTGGCGGGACCTGCGTTTCGCCTGGTCGGCCGTGGCGGCCGTCAAGTCCAACGCGATCCTGCTCGCGCGCGGAGAGGCCGCGATCGGCATCGGCGCGGGCCAGATGAGCCGCGTGGACGCATCATTCCTGGCGGTCCACAAGGCGCGGTTGGCGGGGCATGCCACCGAAGGGACCGTGCTCGCCTCGGACGCGTTCTTCCCGTTCCCGGACGGCGTCGAGGAGGCGGCCGCCGCCGGCATCCGGGCGGTCATCCAGCCCGGCGGATCGGTGCGCGATCAGGACGTCATCGCCGCCGCCGACGCGAAGCACATGGCGATGGTACTCACGGGCCGCCGGCAGTTCCGGCACTAGCGGACTCACGGAGACACATGACCGACCCGATGACCGAGCGGCCGCCGTACGGCCTCGCCGCGATCGCGACCGCCGCGGTGCTCGCGATCTATGTCGTGACGATCGCGCCCACCACGCAGTTCTGGGACACCTCCGAGTACATCGCCGCCGCCAAGGTGCTCGGCATTCCCCACCCGCCGGGCAACCCCCTGTTCGTGATCCTGGCGAACGTCTGGGGCCAGGCGCTGAGCTTCATCCACCACTACGCGCTGCGGATCAACCTCTTTGCCGCATTCACCAGCGCCGTGGCCTCCGGCTTCCTGTTCCTGGTGGCCGAGCGGTGGCTCCAGCCCGTGATCGCCGACCGGCGCGCACGCGCCGCGGCCGCGTTCGCGGGCATCCTGGTGGGCGCCACGTCGTTCACGGTGTGGAACCAGTCGGTCGTCAACGAGAAGGTGTACACCACGAGCCTGCTCTCGATGGCGCTCATCCTGTGGCTGGGCGTGCACTGGGCGGACGCCCGGCCGGGATGGCCGCGCGACCGGCTCATGCTGCTCATCGGGTACCTGCTGGTGCTCACGTCCACGAACCACATGTACGGCGTGCTGTCGGCCTCGGCGGTGGCGGTGTACGTGATCACCACCGACTGGCGCGAGGCCATCCGCCCGTGGGTGGTGCTGTTCGGGCTGCTCGTGGGGCTCGCCGTGTTCGGCGCGTGGGCCCCGCTCGTGAACGGGCCCACGACGGAGCGGGTGTTCGTGGCCCTGCTCCTCGTGGGCGCCGTGGGCTACGTCGCGTGGCGGGAGCCCGCCGAGTTCCGGTCACCCACGCTCTACCTCGCGGTCGCCACCGTGCTCGTGGGCATCTCGCTCAACTACGTGTTCCTGCCCATGCGGGCGGGGCAGTTCCCCCCCATCAACGAGGGCGAGCCCACCACGTGGAACGCGCTCTGGGCCGTGCTCTCGCGGGAGCAGTACCAGAAGCCGCCGGTCACGCAGCGCAACGCGGACTTCATCTCGCAGGTGGCCAACTTCCTCCAGTACTTCGGGTGGCAATTCGGCCGGGACGTGGGTGTGGAGCTGCGGCGGGCCCTCACCGCGTTCTTCACGCTGCTGGGCCTCGCAGGCGCGGTGGTGCAGTGGAAGCGCGACCGGCAGGCAGCGGCCGCGATGACGGCGCTGATGCTGACCGTGACGATCGTGCTGATCTACTACCTCAACTTCCGCTACGGGTTTTCGATTCGCCCGGGCGAGAACCTCGACCGCGAGGTGCGCGAGCGGGACTACTTCTTCATCGCCTCGTTCCAGCTGTGGGGCGTCTGGGTGGCGCTTGGCCTCGGAGGACTGTGGGCCTGGCTCGAGGAGACCGTGCGCGGCCGAGTGGGGCGGCGCGCGTGGCTGGTCACGGCCCCGGTGCTGCTGCTCGCCGCCATTCCTCTCGCCACGAACCGGCTCAGCGCGTCGCGCGCGGGCGAGACGCTGGCCCGCGATTTCGCCGTGGACCTGCTCCAGTCCGTGGAGCCGTACGGGATCCTCATCACCGCCGGCGACAACGACCTCTTCCCGCTGTGGTACGCGCAGGAAGTCGAAGGCGTGCGGCGCGACGTCACGGTGCTCAACCAGTCGCTCATGAACACGGACTGGCACATCCGGCAGATCCTGCGGCGGCCGCTGGAGCCGTTCGACATCGAGAACGCGGCGGCACCCTATCGCGACATGGACGTGCCGAAGCCCGAGTCACCCGTGCTCGCCCTGTCCATCCCCGGAGTGGATTCCCTGCCCCTGCTGTTCCGGATCGAGCAGCGCAGTTCGCTCCGGGCCGGGGAGGTGTCCGCAGTGCTCGAACCCGGCGTATACGACCGGGCGAGCCTCATCACGCTCCAGGCGATCCGCGACAATATCGGGATCCGGCCGATCTACTACGGCCGTACCACGGGCGGCTCCGGCGACCAGTTGGGCCTCACGCCCTACCTGCTGAGCCAGGGATTCGTGCGGCGTCTCATGCCACAGGCCATCGAGCCGAGTGACTCGGTCCACTACATCCAGGGCCTGGGGTGGATCGACATCCCGCGCACCGAGCAGCTGCTGTTCGACGTGTACCACCCGGAGGCGGCGGCGCGCGACCGGCCGCGCGGGTGGGTGGACCCGCCGTCGGCCAACATCCTGTCGCTGTACTACGTGACGTACGGGGTGTTCGCGCAGGTGGCGCAGGCGCTGCCCGACAGCGTGCGTCGGCCGGAAACCGTGCGGCTCGGGACGATGGCCGAGGCGCTGGCGGGGCGAATGCTGGAGAATCTCAACGTGAGGCAGTGAAGGCAGAAAGGCAGAATAGAGGGGCAGAGGGGCAGAGGGGCGGAAGAGAGGGACAGAGGGGCAGAGGGGCAGAAGAGAGGG
>DAINBS010000337.1:0-1919 GCA_036732805.1 Gemmatimonadales bacterium
GTCGAACCGAGCGAAGTTCAACTCGTTCAGCTCCCGCAGGTCGGCGCGATAGGTCAGATCCACCGCGTTGAACCAGTCCACGAGCTCGTTGGCGATCTGCTCCCCGAAGGCCTCGTAGAACTTCCGGGAGAGCCTGGCGGTAACCGGCACGGCGGGCTCCAACGCTGGGGTCGGAGCCACACTACACGGTATGCTCGGCCGGGGCCTAACCGCAAGCGCGCAGGACGGTGCGCCGTGTTGCGCGGGGGCGGCCCCTCGATCCCTCGATCCCTCTATCCCTCTATCCCTCCGTCTTCGGCCGCAGGAACCGATCGTAGAGAATGAGCAGGATCGTCGTCAGCACGCCTGCTCCCGCCACCACGTACCACATCTGCTGCGGTTGGCCGCGTACCTCGCCGAAGTAGTTGAGCAGCCGCCCGGCCGTGGGCCCGGCGATGAGATAGCCGATGCCGATGGGCAGGAACGCGTACCCCATGTACAGGCCCTGCTGTCCTGGCGGCGCCAGGCGCGAGATGTACTCGTAGTAGCGCGGCGCCTGTGTGACCTCGCCGATGGCCAGTACCACCAGCGCGGCGATGACGAACCCGGTGGCCGTCCCGAGCGTAAGGAACAGCCAGCTGACCGAGGAGATGAGCACGCCCGCGATGATCAGCGGGAAGGCCGGGAGCTTCTTCGTCAGACGGTTCACGAGGATCGTGCTCACGATGACCGTGGCCGCCTCGATGGACAGCAGCGCATCCACGTTCGCGTTCGGGTCCACGTATGTGCGCACGTAGAGCGGCAGCGAGATGTACTGCTGCCAGAACACTACCCAGAAGCCCGAGAAGATGACCAGGAAGGTGACGAACCTTCCGTTGCTGAGCACCAACAGGAGGTTCTTGAACGCCGCCGCGACGCTTGGCACCCGGGGCTCGTCGCCGCGGCCCGGCTCCCGGTAAAAGAGAAGCGTCACGACCCCCATGGCCGCCGTCAGCACGGCGCTGAGCAGGAACACGACCTGCACGCCGACTTCGTTGCGCACCACCGACGCGGTGACCGGACCGATCGCGGCGCCGACGTTCACCACGGTGTAGTAGATCGAGTAGCCGAGCGACCGCACGTTTTCCTTGGCCGCCCGGGCGGTCGTGCCCACCACCACCGGCTTCACGACCGCCGGGCCCATCGCCGGGATGAGCATGAGCAGGTGCATCAAGCCAAACAGGGGCAGCGCCTGGCGCACCGGCGCCATCCACCCGGCCGAGAGCGAGCCCAGCAGGAAGTTCCCGATGCCGAGAATGAAGAAGGCGCCGGCCAGCGTGGGCCGGAACCCGAAGCGGTCGGCGAGCGCGCCGCCCACGATGGGCATGAACCACACGACGAAGCCGTAGTAGCCGATGAGCCACGCCGTCTGATCGGTGGTGAGCCCCAGGTGCTCGTGCAGGTAGATCGCGAGCACGGCCTGCGGGCCGTAGTACGCCAGCCGCTCGAACAGCTCGGTGAAGTTGGCGACCCAGAAGGGCCGCTCGAATCCGTCGCGGATCTCCCGCAGGCGCTGCGCGACGCTCACGCGTCCTCCACGTGGTGGAAACGAGACAACGGACGACGGGTGCCCCGGTCGAAGGCCCGCCGGGACGGCACTAGGATAGTCCGCGGGGCGGTCCGGCGCCACGGAGCGTGTGGGAGCCGGGGTCGGGGGTGCGACGGACGCGTAGCCCGCGAGGGTGCTCGGTCGGCGGCGGCGGTCATGGTTCCGGGTGTGTTGGCGGGCATTGCCGCCGTGCGCCCTCGCGGCAGCGTCCTGGCACCCCCGACCCCGGCATCAGCTACTGCGCAGAGCCGTTCCACGCCTGCGCCGCGGCCAACCGCTCCAGGCTCTCTTCCCGACCGACCGCCGCCAGCAGCTCGTTCGTGTAACGGTCGACAGCGTCAGCACCTTCCAT
>DAINBS010000337.1:1929-3405 GCA_036732805.1 Gemmatimonadales bacterium
GACCGCGTACCCCGTGATCGCGATCCGGATGGGTTGCATCACGGCCCCCGCGCCCACGCCCCGCGCCTGGGCCAGCGCACGCAGCTCAGACTCGAGCCGGCCCGCCTCCCACGCGTCCGGCGGCAGCGCGGCGAGATGCGCATGCGCCGACTGGAGCGCCGCGCGGAACCCCGCGACGTCCTTGGCGACGGTCTGCTGCGCCTTGGCGTCGTCCCGAGCGATGTGGCGGCGGTCCAGCCGTGTCGCCACGCGCTGGGCCAGCTCGATGGTGGTGCGCGAACGGCCGCGAATCGACGCGACGCATGCGTGCACCCGCTCCACCGGGTACGCGGCCACGTCCACTCCCAGCGATGCCAGGTGTGGGACGAGCATCGCGGTGAGGCTGGGCAGCGGCTCGTGGCCCAGGTACTGCCCGTTCATCCACTCGAGCTTGGTCATGTCGAACACGGCGCTCGTCTTCTGGATGCGTTCGATCGAGAACGCGCGAACCAGCTCGTTCATCTCGAAGAACAGCTCCCGCTCATCGCCGGGGTTCCAGCCGAGCAGGGCCAGGAAGTTTCGCATGGCCGCGGGGAGGATGCCCATGTCGTGGTAGTCGCCCACGGCGGTGGCCCCGTGCCGCTTGGAGAGCTTCTTGCCGTCCTGCCCGTGGAGCATGGGCAGGTGCGCGAACCCGGGGGCCGGCTTGCCCATGGCGCGGTACACCGCGATCTGCTTGGGCGTGTTGGACACGTGGTCCTCGCCCCGCATAACGAGCGTGATCTGCATGTCCACGTCGTCGCAGACCACGCTGAAGTTGTACGTGGGCGTCCGGTCGGACCGCAGGATCACCCAGTCCTGGATGTCGCGGCCTTGGAAGCTGATGCTCCCGTAGACGGCATCGTTCCACGCCAACTCTTCGTCCGGCATGCGGAACCGCACGGCACCCTCGTGCAGGTACGCCTTGCCTTCGGCCACCAGACGGTCCGCCAGCTCCTGGTGCCGTGCCAGCCGGGCGCCCTGGAACACGATCTCCTCATCCCAGTCGAGGCCGAGCCACGTGAGGCCGTCGAGGATCACCTTCGTGTGCGCCTCCGACGACCGCTCGCGGTCGGTGTCCTCGATGCGGAGCAGGAAGGCGCCGCCCACCTTGCGGGCGTAGAGCCAGTTGTAGAGCGCGGTGCGCGCCCCGCCCACGTGCAGGTAGCCCGTGGGGGACGGCGCGAAGCGGACGCGATGGGGATTCGATGTCATGTCGGATCGGGTTCCTGTGCTGGGGACGCGGGGGCGCGACGTAACGGTCGCCGGGGCTCCGCCCCCGGTCAACCCTGCTCACCGGAGGCGCAGGTCGGCGAGAATCGGCGCGTGGTCGGAGCCCAGTCTGGGACCCAGCCACGACCGCACGACGGTCCACTGGTCGTCGGCCAGAATGTGGTCGATCCGGGCGCGGATCCAGCCGTTGAGCCGGGTGCCGCCGAGTCCGCGCCCGGTGAGACT
>DAINBS010000338.1:0-3400 GCA_036732805.1 Gemmatimonadales bacterium
CAGCAGCGCACGAGCCCGTTCGAGAGGATCCCGCACGTGTGGTTGATGCCGGCCAACCCGGCGTACGACCCGATCCCCGGCGACGACGCGAGCGTGCTCGGCCGCGTGGTGGCGGTTCTGCGCAGGCTCTGACCCGGCGCGTGCTCGGGACGGTCGGCGTGAACCCGGCCGTCGAGTTCCTCGATTTCGAGTTTGCCCGCGTCCCCGATCCCCTCGCGCGATCGCCGGCCAGGGCACGGCCGGTCACCGGGGGAATCGCGGCCGCCGTGCGACGCCTGCTGGACGACGTCGGGTTCGCGGTCCCGTTCGAGGACGCCGCGCGGGACGCCCGGCTCGTGGCGGAGCGCATCGAGGCACGGTGGGCGGCGGGCGGCGCGCCGGTGGCCATCGACGCGCTCGAGATGCTGGACCCGGTGTTCTTCCGGCGGAAGGGCGCGTATCTGATCGGCCGCGTCGTGGGCGGCAGCCGGGCCCTGCCGCTGCTCCTGCCCATCGTGCACGGGCCGCGCGGCATGCGGGTGGACGCGGTGCTGCTCTCCGAAGAGGATGCGAGCATCGTCTTCAGCTTCACCCGCTCCTACTTCCACGCGGACGTGGCGGCGCCGAGCCAGGTGATCGCGTTCCTGCGGGGCCTGATGCCGGCCAAGCCGGTCGCGGAGCTGTACACGGCCCTGGGATACCATCGGCACGGCAAGACGGAGTTCTATCGGCGCCTGCGGCGCCATCTCACGCGCACCGACGAGCGGTTCGACGTGACGCCGGGCGCGCCCGGCATGGTCATGATCGTCTTCGCGATGCCGGGCTTCGACGTCGTGTTCAAGGTCATCCGTGACAGCTTCCCGCAGCCAAAGCAGACCACGCCCGGCGAGGTGCGGCGACGGTACGACCTCGTCTTCGCGCACGACCGGGCGGGCCGCTTGGTGGACGCCCAGGAGTTTGAGGCGCTGACCTTTCCCAAAGCGCGGTTCACGCGGCGGCTCCTGGCCGAGCTGACGGCAAGCGCCGGGCGCACCGTGCGGGTTGAGGGCGACACGGTGGCCATCGCCCACCTCTACACGGAGCGACGGGTCCGGCCCCTCGATCTGTACCTGGAGGACGCCGACGCCGACGAGGCGGTGCGCGTGGCGCTGGAATACGGGCAGACCATCCGCGACCTCGCCGCGACCAACGTGTTTCCCGGCGATCTGCTCCTCAAGAACTTCGGGCTCACGCGGCACGGGCGCGTCGTGTTCTACGACTACGACGAGCTGCGACTGCTCAGCGAGTGTCGGTTCCGCGACCTGCCCGAGCCCCGGTACGACGAGGACGAGATGAGCGACGAGCCGTGGTTTCATGTGGGTCCGGAGGACGTGTTCCCGGAGGATCTCAGGCGGTTCATCCCGTTCGGCGATGCCGTGCGGCCGGCCTACCTCGCGGCACACGGGGCCCTGTACGAGGCGGCGTTCTGGCGGGACCTCCAGGCGCGCAACGCGGCCGGAGAAGTGCTGGACATCTACCCCTACCCGGAAGACAGGCGGTTAGGCGGATAGGCGGTTAGAGGGAATCTCTGCACAAGGTCGGTTGGTGTGGAGTCGCGGGCTCAAGCCCGCGCTCGGCCGAGGAACCACGTCCTGAAGGACGCAGGACGCCCCCCCGCCGACGGGAGATCACCCTTCAGGGTCTGGTTGCTTGGCCGAGCGCGCCCTTCAGGGCGCGACTCCCATCCGCCACATTTGAACGACTTGTGCAGGGGTTCCTTAGACGGTCAGTGGTTTCTGACCGCCTGACCGCCTGACCGCCTGACCGCCTGATCATGGCGAGGCCGACTGCGATGCGCGAGATTGAAGGCGCGGAACATCGACCACCCGCGTGGAGCCGGATCCCGGTGGACCTGATCGCGAAGCGGTTCGAAGCACGCTATCTCGAAACGGAGGGCAAGCCGCGCGAAGCGCTCGCCCTGTGCCGGGAGATCATCGAGCACTTCCAGCACGAGCCCGCGAGCGTGGATCTGCTCCCGGTATACCTGAAGGCGAGCGAGCTCGCGGTCAAGCTCGGTGACCAGCGGGACGGCGTGGCGATCCTCGTCCGCGCGGCGGAACACTTCGCCGACTCCGGCCTCGTGGCGCCGGTGGTGGACCTGTGCCAGCGCCTGCCGCGGCTCGATCCGGAACTCACCCGGCTCCACCTCCGGTTCGCCCGGCGGATGCTCGAGCGGGACCACGTGGCGCCGGCCTGTGAGCTGCTGCGAGACCTCGCGGTGCGGCGGAAGAAGCCGGCCCTCCGGCAGACGCTGGAACGCATGGCCGCCTGGCCGGAGCCTATCGTGCGCGGGCAGCTGCTCGAGTTCCTGGACCGCGCGGAGGCGAGGCCGCACGCCGAGGAGAAGCCGGCCCTCGAGGTCCCGGCGGAGCCCGAGCCGCCTCAGGCGGAAGCGACCGTTCCGGCGCCGCCCGCGCCCAGTCCGCCGGAGCCGCCCCCGGTCGCAGCCCCGGCGGTGGCCTCGGTCGAGCCCGCAGAACCGGTGACGCCCCCCGCGCCCCGCCGCTCGCCCGTGCCGACGCCCGATCTGCCGCCGTTCCCGCCGCCCGATGTGGAGTTCGTCGAGTCCGCTGCCAGGGAGCCGCGTCCCTCACCGCCGCCCCGAAGTCCGGCAGCCAGGCCGATCGTGCCCATGCCGCGCAGGCACCGCCATCACCGCATCGTTCCGTGGCTGGGGGTCGCCGCGGCCGGCGTACTCGTGGCCGCCGGTATCTGGATTGCGCCGCGGATACTCCGGTCGGGGCCCGGGGTCGTGGACGCGACTTCCGGGACGCCCGGCCCGGCGATGGGGGTTCCCCCGGCGCCACCACTCCCGGATACGGGAAGCGCGGCAACGGGGGGCCAGGACAGCACCACGTCCGACACGCGGCGGTCCGCGGAAGTGGTCCCGGCAAGCCCGCCGGTTGCGACGCCCGCGGTGCAGCGTGACACCGCGACGCGGGCTGCGGTGCCGCCGCCGGCTGTGACATCGACTCCCGCGGTCAACGTCCCGCCGCCCATCGAGCGGCCACCCGAGGCCGTGCGCCAACCGCCGGACACCGCACGACCGGCGCAGACCGACACAGTGCGGCCCGTGGTGCGCGAGGCCGAGCCGCCGGCACCCGTGGACACGCGCCCCGCCGTGCTGCGCGTGGATTACCCGCTGGTCGTGGTGGGAGGCCTGGAGGCCGTGAGCGTCCGCATCGAGGGCGAGGGGTCAGCCAGGCGCGTGGTGGTGCTTCAGCTCCTGCCGGGCGGCGACACGCTCGAGCTGCGGGCCGCCGACCTCGGCCCGCAAAGCGTGGGCGTGGGCGGTGGGCGCATTCTGGTGAGCCCGCACGCGTCGGGCGGCGCCATGGGCACGGCCCGCTATCTGCACACCGCGACACTGCTTCCGGGCGGC
>DAINBS010000339.1:0-3346 GCA_036732805.1 Gemmatimonadales bacterium
GTGCATGGTGTTCCTGTTCGCGATGGCCGTGTTCCCGAACGTCGTGCCCGCGCGCAACGACCCGGCGCTCAGCTGGACCATCTACAACGCCGCGTCGAGCCCCAAGACGCTCAGGATCGGCCTGCTGATCGCGGGCATCGGGATGCCGTTCGTGCTGGCGTACACGGGCATCGTGTACTGGACGTTCCGCGGGAAGGTGCGCCTGGACCCGAGCAGCTACTGACCGCCCCGGGCGCCCGAGTCACCCGGCCGGCACCGCTAACGGCCGGGGCGCACCGTCTCCGTGACGAAGTGCGCCTCGCCCACCACGCGGGCCACGGGATGCAGCTGCGGGCGGTTCCCCCACTGGGCCGCGAGATAGCGGTCGAACGCATTCCAGGTCGTGAGCCCGTCGTCGCTCTCCGGCTCGAGCAGCGCCGCGGCGAGCGGCCCCAACGGCTGCGCCGTGCGAATCAGCAGGGTCCCCGCCGGGAACGCGCGCTCCTCCGCCGCGTATGTCCCCTCGACCGTCGTGGTGTAGTGCCCCTGGTTGAGCCGGCGGGCGACCGCCAGCACGGTTGCCGTGAACACCTCCACACGAACCGTGGCCGGCGCCGTGAGACGCTCCACCACAATGCCGTGCGCGAGCAGGTTGTCGAGCACCGCCTCGTCCGGCACCGCAACGAGGTACCCGCGGGGGTAGGCCACCGTCCGAGTCGGCGCGAAGTGCGCGAGGTACGGCACGTCGGCGTACGTCCGCATGCGCTCCGTGGGGCGCACCCGCCGGCGGCCGTCTCCGGCGTCGCTGACCTCCATCTCGTACCCCTGGATGGTCAGGCGCTGGGCGATGGGCTCCCCTTCGGACCGCAGCACCACGACATCGCCGGTGTCGGGCGACGCTCCCATGGCAACGGCCCGCCGGTCCGCCGCGCGCACCATCTGCACCATCTCGTCGCGGTGCTCGTGCACGTAGTCGAGAAACGTGAGGAAGAGGTGGTAGGCCCCGCGCACCCGCGTTTCGAAATCCACATACGGGTACTGCTCGTTGAGCACCGAGAACCGGTTCCGCAGGCCGACGTAGTTGCTCAGATACCGCGGCGCGGGCTCGAGTGGAATCCAGCCCTTCGCCGCGTCCGTCGGGTCCACGAAGTCACCATGGGGAATCGTCAGGGTGCCGTAGGTCTCCCGCATCCGCGCCGTGACGGCGGGCAGCATCGTCCCCTCCATGTAGGACAGGATGGCGGGATCGCCGTTGGGGTTCAGGCCCCAGACCCACGTGACCGGCTCCTGGTGGTAGGAGCCGTTGTGGGTATGGCTGTCGAGGAAGAGCACGGGGTCCCACTGGTCGAGCACGCGCACCAGGCCCCGGACTTCGGGCGTCTCGAGCTTCATCCCGTCGCGGTTCAGGTCGAGGTTCTGCCCGTTGTAGCGGTCTCCAACCCCACCTGCGGGCCCCACCTGGTTCGTGCGGTTTGCCGGGCTGATCCGCTCGTTGCCGTCCGGATTGAAGTTCGGCACGATCAGGATCACCAACCGGTCCAGATAGGCCGTCTTCGTGCGACCCAACGCCAGGTCCCGCGCCAGCATCTGGGCCGCTTCCTTCCCCTCCACCTCGCCGCCGTGGATGTTGGCCTGGATGT
Source organism: Gemmatimonadales bacterium (assembly GCA_036732805.1). GTDB lineage: Bacteria > Gemmatimonadota > Gemmatimonadetes > Gemmatimonadales > GWC2-71-9 > JAOTWJ01. The sequence continues at coordinate 1,620 of DAINBS010000339.1, forward strand.
AGACCACGGCGCGGTCGTCCCCCCGCAGGGCTGCCGGCGAGGCCGGCACCGGGTCCCCGATGATGACGAGCGGCAGGGGCCGGCCTTCGGGAGTCACTGCCATCTGCTCGACGCGGACCCTGGGGCTCAGGCGCTGCAGTTCGGTGATGAACGCGAGGACGTCCGCGTGGCGGGACGTTTCCGCGAAGTGCGTGCGCTCCGCGGTGGTCAGGGGACCGTCCTGGGCAGGCAGCGTCGCGGGAAGCAGCAGGGCGGCGAGGGAGATCAACGTTCGTGAGCCTGGCATGATCCAACGATAGCGGGAGGAGGGCAGTGAGGGCAGTGAGAGAAGCAGTGAGGGGAGTCAGGGCAGTGGGGGTGCGCTGCCCTTTCTGCTCTTGATGCCCCTCTTCTGCCCTTTTTCCCCTTCTACGCCAACGCCTGCAACCGCTCCACCAGGGCTCTGGCATTCGGCACGCGGTCCTCCGGGCGCTTGGCGAGCAGCTGGAGGACGATGTCGTCCAGGGCGGCCGGCACGTCCGCGACCAGGGAGGAGGGCGGCGCCGGGTCCTCGCCCAGCACGCGGGCGAACAACGTGACCATGCTCGTGGCGTCGATGGGCGGCCGGCCCACGAGACACTCGTACAGCACCGCCCCGGCCGAGTAGAGGTCCGCGCGCTCGTCCACGGGCTCCCCGGTGATCTGCTCGGGCGACATGTAGGCCGGCGTCCCGACGACCAATCCTGCCTCCGTGAGGCCCAGGGTCCGCTCGGCAAGGCGGGCCACACCGAAGTCCATCACCTTCAGCACGCCGTCGGCATCGAGCAGGAGGTTCTGCGGCTTGATGTCGCGGTGGATCACGCCGACCTCGTGTGCCACTGCCAGGGCTTCGGCGAGCTGCGTGCCGAGCGCGAGGATGGCGGGGACGCCCAGGTGGCCGCGCGTGTCGATCAGTTCACGCACCGTGATGCCCTCGACGTACTCCATCGTGAGGTACCATACGCCGCCAGTCTCACCGAAGTCGTGCGTCCGGACCACGTTCCGGTGCGAGATCCGGCGCGCGAGCCGGATCTCGTCCTTGAACCGCTCGCGCACCGTCTCGTCGGCGACCAGCTCGGGCCGGAGCGTCTTGATCGCGACCTCCTCGCCCAGCTCCGTGTCGCGCGCCCGGTAGACGGTGCCCATGCCCCCGCGCCCCAGCACGGCCAGGATCTCGAACCGCGTGCCCAGGCGCTCCCCCGAGCGGAAGGTCGGACCCAGATCCACCTGCGCTGTGCCGATGCTCCGCCGCGCCACCCCGACCTCGCTCCGGAGTTCGGCGAGGCGCTCGCGCAGCCGCGTCTCCCGCTCCCGCACCTGGACCGCCATGCGGTCCATCACGCGGGCCAGCCGCCCGATGGCATCGGACCGCGCGGCAATCTCCGCCAGGCTCCCCGGCCGATACGTGCCGGCCTCCACCGCACTCGCCGCCCCCGTCACGTACCCGAGGGCACGGAGCTGGTCCCGCTCCTGGTCGTGCCACCGCTTCTGCTGCAGGCAGGCAGCCAGGCGCGCCCGCAGGATGACGGGATCGAACGGCTTGGGCAGGTAGTCCGCTGCCCCCGTCTCGATGCATCGGGCAATCGCCGTCAGGTCGTCCAGCGCCGAGATCATGAGCACCGGGATATCGCGGGTGGCCGGATCGGCCTTGAGCCGCTGGAGGACGGTCAGGCCGTCCAGGTCCGGCATGAGCATGTCGAGCAGCACCA
>DAINBS010000340.1:0-3291 GCA_036732805.1 Gemmatimonadales bacterium
TGGTGTTTGTGTTCCTGCAAGGCTTCCGCGCGACGCTGATTCCGCTGCTCGCGGCGGCCTGCAGTGATCAGGTGCCGGTGTGGCCGGCGCCCGCGGCGCAGCAGGTGCTCGCCGACTCGCTCCGCATGGCACCGGGAGACGCCGTCTTCGTGGGTGGTCTGCGTCTCGACTTCCTCGGGGTCTCCGAAGACTCGCGCTGCCCGACGGATGTCGTTTGCATCTGGCAGGGGAACGCGACGGTGCAGATCGCGGTGGGCCTTGGACGCGGACTCGGCTTCCCGCGGACGCTCAACACGTCCGAACCTGACGCGCAGGTGGACTATGCCGGCTACCGCGTGACGCTGCTGCAGCTGCTGCCCGTGCCACGTGCCAATGTGCCGATTGCGCCTGAGGATTATCGCGCCATGTTCCGGGTCGAGTCGCTGGAGGACTAGCCGCAGGAGGGTCTGCCCTCCTGCCCTCCTGCCCTAGACCGCGGCCCCGGCTCCCTCCGCTACGGTCACCGCGATCTCCGGCCCTTGCGTGAGCGTGTGGTGGACGGTGCAGCCTTCGGCGGCGCGCTTCACCGCGTCGCGGTACTTCTCCGGCACTCCGCCCGGGATCTTCACCTCGACCTCGAAGCGAGAGATGCGGTTCGGGTTCGCGGCGCCGACCGCGTTCACCTCGACGGTCATCCCCGTCGGATCGAGTGAGCGGGTGGTGAGGAACTGCTGCACGTACAGGGCAACGCACGTGCCGAGCGCCGCCGGCACCAGTTCCAGGGGCGTGGGCGCGCTGTCCTCGCCGCCACCACGCCGGGGTTGATCGACCGTCAGCTTGTGACCGCGGATGTCCGCGGTGAAGCGGACCCCGCCGTCCCAGGACACCACGATCGGCTGCATCAGGCCTCCGCCGCGGGCACGGTGTCGAGGTGCTTGTCCAGCATCTGGGTGAAGAAGGATGCGGGTGCCGCGCCCAGCACGCCGTCGATCACCTCGCCGCCCTTGAACAGGGCGATCGTGGGAATCGACCGCACGCCGTAGCGCGCCGGCGTCTCCGGATTCTCGTCCACGTTCATCTTGGCCACGGTCACACGTCCGTCATACTGCTGGGCGATCTGCTCGAGCACGGGTGCCACCGCGCGGCAGGGCCCGCACCACGGCGCCCAGAAATCCACCAGCACGAGGCCGTCGGCCTCGAGAACGTCCTGCGCGAACGTCGCGTCCGTCGCCTGTTTCAGGTTCGCCATCGTCTCCCCCTCTTCGTCGCCGGGCGCCACCGCCGCGGGGCGCTCAACCGGCTCATGACATTGTAATATTGCTATGATAATATGTCAAGGGAAGGGCGGGTTCGGCCTGAGCGTGTGATTGATGCCGTAAGCTGCTATATGGCAAGTACTTGCGAAGCGCCAGATCAGGCGGGCGATCCCCGCACCCCGTCCATCCCACTCATCTCACCTATCCCGCCTGTCCCGTCCATCCCGCTTCTCCGGCCCCCTACGCCAGGCTCCAGGCAAGCGCCTCCGCCGCGACCGCCGGCGGAACGTAGTGACCGCCCTCGTGCTCGACGAACTCCACGGTGTACCCCTCGTCGCGCAACGTCGCCACCAACGGCCGGCTGGTCTCGTCGATCGGGAGAATCGTGTCCTGCTTTCCGTGGGCAACGAAGATCGGTGGATTCCCCACCGGATCGCCGTCGAAGCCCGGGATGAACCCCGGGGAGAGCGCCACCACGCGCGTGAACAGATCGCCGTTCGCAAGCCCGAGGCCGAGTCCGTAGGACGCCCCGTCCGAGAAACCCTCGACGATGACGTGGCTCGGATCTACCCGGCACCGCAGGAACGTGAACTCCAATGCCTGGTCAAGGAAGGCGACGTCCGGCCCGTAGGTTCCGCGTATCGCATCCCAGCTGGTCCCGCGGGAATCCACCGCCAGCAGCAGCACGCCCTCCCGCTCGGCGTCGGCGGTCCGGAAGTCGAGCCCGTCATCGGCGGAGCCCCCCGCCCCGTGCAGCAGCAGTATGAGGGGCGCGGCGACATCGGACTGGTAAGACGCCGGAATCAGGAGCGAGCCGTCCCGCCCGCTCGCGAAGCCGAGGGGCAGCAAGCCGGGCTCGAGCGGGTTGATGGGCTCTCCGGGTCGCGCGCTCAGCCGGGCGCTGCCGGACGACGAGGTGGGACCGCTGGTGCAGCCCGCGAGGGCGACGAGACTGCTGCCCATCACTTGCACGAACGCGCGGCGACTCTGGCGATGGATGGTCAACGAGGGCCCGACGGTTCGAGGTTGGCGTTGGTACCCGGAAGACTCCATCGTGTTCTCAGGCGGCCTGAGCCGGGGGGGACGGTCACTCCGCGGGCGCCGCCTGGTTGCCGATGTCGGCGCTCACCTTCCAGGTGCCGTCCGACTGGCGCCGCCAGATCGTCACGTAGTTGCCGCGGCCCAGCACCGAATCGCCGGCCGGGGTCTTCAGAACGGCCTCCCAGTGCCCCAGCGTATAGCCGACGTCGCCCGACGCCGCCACGACCGCCGTATCCGGCGCCCAGCGCAGCGCCCGCGTCGAGTCGGCAAAGGCCCGCGCCATGGCCTCGCGGATCGCGTCCCGGCCGTCCACGTAGCCGCGCTCGCGGTACATCCGCCCGCCCTCTTCGAACCACGCCGCCCAGCCGTCGGCGCCACGCGCCGCCGTCGAGTCGGCGAACGCGCGATCGGCATCCATCAGCTCCCGAGGTTCGGGCGGCGGCCCCCACGGCGGGCCGCAGGCAAGGAGCGCCACGGTGGCCACGATCATCATCACTCGCTTCACGGTTCCCTCCGCGTGTTTCCCTGTCACCGGGCTCTTCCGGCGCACGGCGTCATCCGCGGCCCTCGAGCAGGGCCCGCATCGCGCGCGCGGCGTCCTCCGGCAGGCGGGCCTCGCCCAGGGCCGCGCGTCCGAGCACACGATAGGTATTCTGCAGCTCCGGCGGCAGCACGGCGAGGTGTGCCCGCACGGTTTCGAGGTCGCCCCGAACGATGGGGCCCGTGAGGGCCGCCGGCCCCTCCGCGCGCACGTTGGCGATGGTGCCTTCCATCAGCGCCGCGATCCCCGCCCGTGCTTCCTCCCGGGGAAGTCCGGCGTCGGTCATGAGCCGCTCGGCGACGGCCGCCAGCACGACGAGGTAGTTCGAGGCGATGGCCGCGGCGGCGTGGTAGCGCGGCTTTGCGGTTCCGGGGAGCACCACCGGCCGCATCCCCAGGCTCCGCGCAAGGGCGCCACCCATCTCCACGGCTCGTGGATCGCCGGTGAGGGCCGCCAGGGCGCCCCGGAGCCTCT
>DAINBS010000341.1:0-3256 GCA_036732805.1 Gemmatimonadales bacterium
CCTCGTCATGGATCCGGGCATCACCGCGGCGCTGGCCGTCGGTTTCGCGAGCTACGTGGCATACCTCACCGACCTGTCACCCACGGGGGTCAAGCTCGTGGCGGTCGGCAGCATCCTCGGGCTGGCGGTAGTGAATCTCGCGGGGGTGCGCCTCGCCGCGCGGGTCACGCAATGGCTCACGGGGCTCAAGCTCGGCGCCCTGCTGCTCATGGCCCTCCTGGCCCTGGCCCTCGGTCTGGGTGACTGGTCCAACTTCGTTCCGTTCATCGAGCAGCGAGCCGGGTCGGATCCCTTGCCGGGCGCCCTCGCGCCCGCGCTGGTCGGCGCGTTCTTCGCCTTCGGGGGCTGGTGGGAGATCAGCAAACTGGCGGGCGAAGCCAGGGATCCCGGGCGCCTCCTTCCCCGTGCGCTGGCCTATGGCGTGGTCGCGGTCACGCTGGTCTACATCGTCACAAGCGGGGTCTTCCTCTACCTGGTTCCGCTCGAGCAGGTGACGTCGGGTGAGGCGTTCGCCGCGCAAGCGGGGGAGGCGCTGTTCGGGCGCGCGGGCGGGGGCGTGTTCGCCGTGGTCGTCCTCGTGGCGGTGCTAGGCAGTCTCATGGCCCTGTTCATGGCGCTGCCGCGCGTGTACTACGCCATGGCGCGGGATGGGGTGTTCTTCCGGGGGGTGGCCGTCCTCCATCCGCGCTTCGGGACCCCGGCCCGGGCCATCGGGATTCAGGCCGGGCTGGCCTCGCTGCTCGTGCTGCTGGGGACCTTCAATCAGATCGTGTCCTACTTCATCTTCGTCACCGTCCTGTTCCTGGGCCTCACGGTGGGCGGCCTGTTCCGGTTGCGCGGCGTTGGAGCCGCCGAGCCGGACTATCGGACGCCGGGGTATCCCGTGACCCCGGCCATCTTCCTGATCCTGGTGGCCGTGCTGCTCGTCCTGCTTGCCGGCAACCGCCCCCTTCAGGCCGCCCTCGGTGCCGGGATCGTGGCCCTTGGCCTTCCCGTCTACTGGTTGGCGTTTCGCCGGCGACTCGACCTTGAAAGGATGCCATCCGATGACCTGGATACGCACGATCCCACTGCCGGAAGCCGATGAGAAGCTGCGGTGGGCCATGGAGGCCCAGAAGGCGCTCTACCCGATCGAGTACGCCACTCCGGTGCAGCCGTCGGCCGACGGCTCGACTTCGGGGATTGTCGCGTCGCACAGCCTGATCCCGGACGCGCTGTACCACGCCTTCGCCACCTTCGGGGTGCTCATGTCGCCCGAACTCCCGCTCTCCCGGCGGCAGCACGAGATGATCACCACCGTCGTCTCGGTCACGAATCGGTGCCGCTACTGAATCACCTCGCACGCAGAGTTTCTGCGTCGGGTCACGCTGGATGCGAAGCTGGTGGCGGCACTGGAGGACGACTACACCACGGCCCCGATTCCGGAGCCGGATCGGATCATGCTGGACTACGTGGTCCAGCTTACCCGGGACGCCACGGGCGTGGGGCCGTCGCACCACGATCGGCTCCGGGCTGCTGGCTTCGACGACCAGGCGATCCTCCAGGTCACGCTCATCGCCGCCTGGTTCAACTACATCAACCGCGTGGCGGACGCGCTGGGCGTCGGTCGGGACTGACGAGCACGCCCTCGGGCATCACGGACCGCGGCGAGATCCGCGCGGGGTCAGGGGAGGTCGCGCACGTGGGTCACGCCGTCAGCGCGCCGGCCGGAAACGGATGGCCTGGCCGCCCCCGGGCGCGAGCGAGAGCGTGAGCGTGGAACCCGCGTCCACGGCCTGCTGGGAGATCGCCACCGGCAGCGGGTTGGTGAGCCAGTCGGCGCCCGGCCCGTCGGCGTAGATCTCCGCGACATAGCGCCCACCCTGCGGCAGGAACGACAGCGGGATCTCGAACGTGCGGGCTTCTTCGTCGGTGATGGCGCCGAGGTACCAGTCGTTCCCGCCCCGCTCCTGGCGCGCGACCACCACGTAGTCGCCGATCCGGCCCTTCAGTACCGCGGTGCGCTCCCAGTCCACCGGCACGTCGCGGATGAACTGGAACGCGGGCTGACCCTCGTAGTTCTCGGGGAGGTCGGCCGCCATCTGCATCGGGGAGTAGAGCACCACGTAGAGCGCGAGCTGCTTGGCCAGCGTCGTGCGAACGCGCGGTTCGTCCGGTGACCGCGCCGCGCCCGCCGACGTGATCAGGATGTCGAAGATCCCGGGGGTGTAGTCCATGGGGCCGGCCAGCAGGCGCGTGAAGAAGAGGATCGTCTCGTGCTCGGGCGGGTTGCCGCCGTCGCCGGACCACGCGTTGTATTCCTGTCCGCGGGCTCCCTCGCGGGTCATCATGTTCGGCCAGGTCCGCCGCTCCCCCGTGTCGTGCAGCGGCTCGTGGACGTCCAGCATGATGCCGTAGCGGGCCGCGGTCTCGATCACCTTCCGATGGTGCCGGACCATCTCCTGCGAGTAATGCGAGTGGCCCCCGGGGATCGTGTCGATCACGTAGCCGGTCTTGAGGGCCCGGATCCCGAGGGAGCGATACAGCGAGTACGCGTCTTCGAGCTGCCGCTCGTAGTTCGCGAGCCCGCCCGAGGTCTCGTTGTGCGCGATGAAGTCGACGCCCTTGCTCCGGGCGTACGAGGCGACTCCCCGGAGGTCAAAGTCCGGATACGGCTGCGTGAAGGAGAACAGGTCACTGTTCGCGATCCAGTCGCCGTCCCAGCCCACGTTCCAGCCCTCGACCAGCACTCCGGCGAACCCGTTGCCGGCGGCGAAATCCACGAAACGCTTCGTGTTCGCGGTCGTGGCGCCGTGGCGCGGGCCGGAGCCCCACGTCATGACGTTGATGTGCATGCCCCACCAGATGCCGACGTACTTCATCGGCTGGATCCAACTGGTGCTCGCCAGGGCGTTTGGCGGATTGAGGTTGAGACCGAGCACCGAGGGAGCCAGGTCCTCAGCCCGGTCAGCGATCTGGATGGTGCGCCACGGCGTGGCAAAGGGCGTGCGGCCCCGCGCCTTCACGCCGTCCGCCAGCGGCGCCAGCGCCGCGCGCAGCAGGCGGCTCTCCAGGAAGTCCTTGGCCAGGAACATGCGTGGGTAATCCACGAGGTGCGCCTCGTGGATCACCAGATACGTGCGGCCGTCGCGCGTTTCCAGCGTGAGCGGCGTCTGCACGCTGTCCAGCACGCTCATGGGCGAGGCGGAGTAGAGCATCTCCGACCGGTCCTTGCGCGGCCAGTCGGACGGGATCCACCAGGCGCGGGCGTTGTCCG
>DAINBS010000342.1:0-3248 GCA_036732805.1 Gemmatimonadales bacterium
CTTTGCCGGCGTCACCGGGGGCACGCGCCGGCTGCTCACCGACGCCCTGGCCGACCTGGCACTCCAGGGCCGGGCCATCCTGCTCGCCCCACGCGACCTGATGGCCGTCGAGGGACTCGCCACCCGCGTCGTGATGCTGCGGCATGGACGGCTGCTCGCCGACCTGCGGATGGCCGACATCCAGCGGGATCGCGTGGCCGAGTTGCAGCTCGGCGGAGGGGCGCTGGCGGGGCTCCAACGGTTCATGGCCCACTTCCCGGACGCGGTCCGGACGGGAACCGGGGTCGTGGTCCCCCTGCGCGGCGGCCGGACCCTGGAGGGCGTGCTCGCGGTGTGCCGTGGCGAGCGGATTCCCGTCCACGGCTCCGCCGTGCGCTACCGGGCGCTCGACGATCTGCAGCTCGCGCCGTCGCGCCCGCCCGATCCGGTCCGAGCGGCGGCGCTCGGTTGACCCTCCTCTGAGCGGCTCCTACGTTTCGGCGTCCGAACCCCCTCCCCATCCGTCGCCGGAGTGGTTGCCGTCGTGACTGCCGGATCCCCGCACCTGCTGCAAACCGTGGCGGAGCGCCTGGACGGCCTCATGGGCTCGCTGGGCCTCGATCTCGGGTTGGTGTTCGAGCGCGGGCTCGCCATCCTGGCCATCCTGGCGCTCGCGTGGGTCGCCCGGCGTCTGCTCCGCGCCCTCACCAACCGGCTCCGCCACATTGCCGACGACGAAGACCCGACGACCCTGTCCGCCGCCGAGCAGCGGGCGCACACGCTGGCCGGCGTCGCCCACAATATCGGCAGCATCCTGATCGGGCTCGGCGCGGGGCTCATGGTGCTCGATCTGTTCATCGCGATCGGGCCGCTCCTCGCCGGCGTGGGCGTGGCCGGACTCGCCGTCTCGTTCGGCGCGCAGAGCCTGGTCAAGGACGTGATCAGCGGCTTCTTCGTCCTGCTCGAGAACCAGTTCGCGGTGGGCGACGTGATCGCGATCGACGGCACGGCGGGCAAGGTGGAGCGGATGACCCTCCGGGTCGTGATGCTGCGCGACCTGGCGGGCGTACTCCACATCATTCCGAACGGGAGCATCACGAAGGTCAGCAACATGACGCGCGGCTTCTCCCGCACGGTGGTGGACGTGGACGTCGCCTACGAGGACAAGATCGACCGGGTGCTGGACGTCCTGCGCGATCTGGCGCGGGAGTTCGCGGCCGACCCCGCGTGGAGCGACGCGTTCAGCGAGCCGCCGCAGGTGCTGGGCGTGGAGGCGCTCGCCGAGAGCGCGGTGACCGTGCGGGTCGTGCTCGCCACGACGGCCGGGCGCCAGTGGGAGGTGGGGCGCGAGTTCCGTCGACGGGTCAAGAACCGGTTTGACGCCGAGGGCATCGCCATCCCGTTCCCACAGCGGACGCTGCACCTCGGCGCGGCCGACGACCTGCTCCAGGCCCTGGCCGGGCGGCGGCCGGCGGAGCGCGCATGAGCGGCGGCCTCAGGCTCTTCAACACGCTCTCCCGGCAGGTGGAGCCGTTCACGCCCCTCCATCCCCCGCGTGTGACGTTCTACATGTGCGGTCCCACGGTCTGGAACTACGCGCACGTGGGCAACTTCCGCACGTTCCTGCTGGGCGACGTCCTGCGCCGCTACCTGCGGTACCTGGGCCATGACGTGTGCATGATCATGAACATCACGGACGTGGACGACCGCATCATCCGGATGGCCGGCCAGGCCGGCGCCACGATCCGCGCGTTCACCGACCGCTACACCCAGGCGTTCTTCGAAGACCGTGACTTTCTGCGCATCGAGCCCGCCGACGTCTACACCCGCGCCACGGACTACATCCCGGCGATGACGGCCCTCGTCGGCATGCTGCTCGAGCGCGGGATCGCGTACCGCGGGGACGACGGGTCCATCTACTTCGCCATCGGCCGGTTCCCGGCGTACGGACGGCTGTCGCGGGTGGACACGCGCGAGCTCAAGGCCGGCGCGCGGGTACAGAGCGACGAGTACGCCAAGGAGGATGTTCAGGACTTCGCGCTCTGGAAGGCCGCCTCACCGGCCGACGAGACTGCCGGAGCGGCCTGGGACGCCCCGTTCGGCCGCGGCCGCCCCGGCTGGCACCTCGAGTGCTCCGCCATGGCGCTGGCCGAGCTGCGCGAGCGGTTCGGCATCGAAACGCTGGATCTCCACGCCGGCGGCAAGGATCTCGTGTTCCCCCACCACGAAAACGAGATCGCGCAGTCCGAGGGGGCCACGGGATCGGTGTTCGCCCGGTGCTGGGTTCACGGGGAGTTCCTCACCATCGCCGGGACGAAGATGTCCAAGCGCTTCGGGAACACGCTCACCGCGCGGGACCTGCGGGAAGAGGGCGTCCACCCGGCCGCGTTCCGGATGCTGACGTTTGCAACCCACTACCGCCAGACGCTGAACTACAACGACGAGGCCCTCGAAGCGGCCACCGAGGGGATGCGACGCCTGGGCGCGTTCCGCGAGCGGCTGGTAGCGCTGGCCGGGGCCGCGCCAGCGGGTGCCCTGCCGGCCGAGGCGGAGGGGCTGCGCCGGGAGTTCCGTGAGGCCATGGACGACGATCTTGGAACGCCCAAGGCCCTGGCCGCACTGTTCATCTTCGTGCGCGACGCCAACCGCGCGCTCGACGGGGGCGCGTGGGACCAGGCCGCGGCGGCGGCCGCGCTGGCGGCGTACGACGCCGTGACGGACGTGCTCGACGTGCTGCCGGGTGAGCAGCGGGTGGCGGACGATCTCACGGCATGGGTCGAGGAGCGGATCGCGGCGCGCCAGGCCGCCCGGAAGGCGCGCGACTTCGCGCTCGCGGACGCGATCCGGAAGGAGATCACCGACCGCGGCGTCGAGCTGGAAGACACGCCGCAGGGAACGCGGTGGAAAAGGAAGGCGTAGTGGCCGTAACTTAGATCGCGTCTGCCTCCGTAGCTCAGTTGGCTAGAGCATCCGCCTTGTAAGCGGAAGGTCGTGGGTTCGAGTCCCACCGGAGGCTTCGGTACGCGCGCGCTTCATCGCATACAGGGCGCGGTCCGCCGTCCCCAGCAGTTCTTCGGCGGTGGTGCCGTCGCGCGGATACACCGCGACGCCCATGCTCGCGCGGATCGGTGGGAACTCCCGGTCCTGATCGAGGCGATCCGTGAGACGTCGCACCACTTCCCACGCCGCCGCCTCTCCCGACTCGGGCAGCACCACGGCGAACTCGTCCCCACCGTAGCGGGCAAGGGTATCCACGCCACGGCACGTCG
>DAINBS010000343.1:0-3230 GCA_036732805.1 Gemmatimonadales bacterium
GAGCAAGGGCAGGAAGGGCAGTGAGAGCAGTGAGGGCAGCCGCGTCGGGCCGCTGCCCTTGCTGCCCTCACTGCCCTTGAGGGAAGGAGCTCATGGGAGGGGCTAGGGTCTTGGCCGCGATGTCCGGTGGCGTCGACTCCTCCGTCGCCGCCGCGCTCCTCGTGGACCAGGGCTACGACGTCATCGGCGCCACGATGAAGCTGTTCTGCTACGGCGACGATGTCCCCGACCGGCCCTGCTGCTCGCTCGATTCCATCGCCGACGCCCGCGAAGTGGCCACCCGGCTCGGTATCCCGCACTACGTGCTGAACCTCGAGGACCGGTTCGGTCAGGACGTCATTCAGAACTTCGTGGACGAGTACGCCCGCGGCCGGACCCCCATTCCCTGCGTGCGGTGCAATTCGTTCACCAAGTTCCGCGACCTGCTGGCGCACGCGGACGCGCTCGACTGCACGCACATCGCCACCGGCCACTACGTGATTGCCGAGGGCGGCGTGCTGCGCCGGGGCGCGGATCCCGGCAAGGACCAGAGCTACTTCCTGTGGGGCATCGACCGCGCGGTCGTCGGGCGCATGCTGACCCCGGTAGGCCGCCTCACCAAGCGGGAGACGCGCGAGGTCGCCCACCGTCTCGAACTCGTCACCGCCGACAAGCCGGAATCCGTGGAGATCTGTTTCGTGCCCACGGGCGACTATCTGCCCGTGCTGGAACGGCACCTGCCCGCGGACGCCCCGGCGCTCCAGCCCGGCCCGATCCGCACCACCGCGGGCGACGTGATCGGCGAGCACCAGGGCTATGCCCGCTACACCGTGGGCCAGCGCCGCGGCCTGCCGGGAGGCTCGCCGGAGCCCATGTTCGTGGTGGCGATCCACCCCGAGGAACGCGCGGTGATCGTGGGGACCGCAGACGACCTGCTGGGCTGGCGCGTGGCGCTCGAGGAGGTGAACTGGCTCGTCGAGCGCCCGCTCGCGGTGGGCGATGTGTGCGAGGTGCAGGTGCGCTATCGCGCGGCGGCGGTGCCGGCGCGCGTGACCGAAGCGGACGCGCACACCGGGCGGCTGGTGCTGGCGCTCGACGAGGGCGTGCGGGCCGTCACCCCCGGCCAGTCCGGCGTGCTCTACGACGGCGACCTCGTGTTGGGGGGCGGCGTCATCGGCTGACGGGCCCGGTGAAGCAGTGCGCGGCCAAGGCCGCGGCTCGGCAACCTCCGCTGACGCGGACCCGGGGCGACCAGCTTGCTGGTGGATGCCGAGCCGCGGGTTTACCCGCGCACCCCACCGGAGACCGGTGTGGACGCTTCCCTGTGAGGATGACAGCCGCCTACTCGGACGGCGCGGACACCGCGGTCGCGGGGCGACCATGCACCAAAGATCGCACGTCGGGGAGCCCCCTGCCGCTCCTGCCGCTACTGCCGCTACTGCCTCAACTGCCACGTGAGCACGTGAGGACGTGAGGACGTTGCTGTTCTGCCCCTCTCCCCCTCTGCCCCTCTTGTCTGCGCTTCTCCCCTAGATCCGGTCCAGCGCCAGTTCCAACGCCGCCCGCGTCGCATCCGTCTGGAACAGCAGCCGACCGTGCGCGTCGAGCACGTACGCCACCGGCGGATGGATCAGGTCGCCCGTCACCTCGTTGCGCACGCGGGGCACCTTCCAGCGGTTCAGCACGAACTCCACTTGCTCCACCTCGCCGCTCAGCAGCTTTGCCCCCTCGGGGAGCTGCCACTGGGCCGCGATGGTTGGCAGGCGGGCCGGCGTGTCGCGCCACGGATCGAGCGTCACGATCACCGGCACCGCGCGCCCAGCGGACGCGGCCAGCACGTCGTAGACCATGGCGGGGCACACGGTCTCGCAATGCGCGTACACGAACGTGATGACGGTCGGCGTGCCGGCCAGCGATGCCACGGTGACGGTGTCGCCGCGCTGGTCCACCAGGCCCAGCGCCGGAGCGGCCTGCCCGATGGGCACCACGGCAGCCTCGGGGTCCCGGCCACCCGCCGGATCGAAGGCCGTGCCGGTGGCGGACACGACGCGCACCGAGGCGGCACCGGCGCCGATCCCCACCAGGACGATCGCCGTCCCGATGGCGAGGCGCCCTGGCCAACCGCCCCAGAGCATGACGAAGCCCGCGCGCACCTCGTACCCCCACGCCGCGAGCAGGAACAGCAGCATGCCGGCGGGCTCGCCCACGAGCACCCAGCCTCCGGCGTGGGGGAGGCCTTGGGGCGTGCGGCCAAAGCAGATCTCCCGCGTGCGGGCAACCCAGTCCGGCGCGGCGGCGGTGAGCGGCCACAGCGCCAGCGCCCAGAATCCGGCGCTGACGAGCACAATGGCGAGCAGCGCCGTCAGCGCGGTTGCCGCCCGCCTCGGGGATACGGTCAGCCGATCTTCCATACGAACGAGAGCACCTTCCAGTTCACGAAGTAGTAGAGCACGAACGCCAGCAGGAACACGCCCACGAGCGCCAGGGTGCCGGGGGCCGGGCCGAAGATCCCGCGGCCCGGGGCGTGGAGCGCCTCGTTCACCTCGTCCACGTCGGGCGCGTGCGTGGGGGGATGCGTGAGCCCCTGCGGGACGCCCGCCATGACCCGGCCCGTCACGACCTCACCGAGCGGCTCCCCGAGGAACACGGATTTCACGGCGATCGCGATGAACATGAACGCTCCGGTGGCCGCCATCAGGCCGCCCAGCGCGACGAGCGCCAGCAGGACGTCCACCGCCGGGCTGAACTGGACGTCGAACGGCGCGTTCGTGAAGCTGATGTCCCAGTGCCGCCTTGGCACGCCGAACGAGCCCGCGAAGGTCATGGACATCGTCATGATGAGCATGCCGAGCGCGAAGACGTAGGGCTGGAGCTTGGCCATGGGCCAGAACGCCACCTTCTTCCGGAAGATGAGCGGGATCACGTAGTACGTCACGCCCATGAAGGCCATGGCCGTGCCGCTCACCACGGTCGCGTGGAAGTGCCCGGGCACGCGCAGGGTGTTGTGCACGATGATGTTGATCTGCTCCGTCCCGATGGCGACGCCGGTGATGCCGCCCACGAAGCCGAACACCACGACCGAGAACACCAGCGAGCTGAATCCGGGGTCGCCCCAGGGCGCCTTGCGCAGCCACTCGAACATCCCGTTGGTGAGCCCGCGCAGCCGCTGGCCCAGCTCCATGCCGGCCGGCACGGTGAAGCCGTGGATCATGCTGGCGAGCACCGCCATGTACATGAAGTAGCTGGTGTTC